>JAADHR010000091.1 GCA_013151735.1 Calditrichota bacterium
GAATAATATTCGCAGGCATAAAGCCTGCGACTACACTGCGTATTCGATTTTTTCAATAAAATTAATTCGTGAAAATTCGTGAAATTCGTGGGCACTAACTTTACAGACCAGGCGCCATTCAAATATCTCAAGAAAGACACATGACCATTCATCAGATTTACTGGATTGTATCGTTCGCGGGGCTAATTCTAACATTCTTAATTGTTTGGTTTATCGTCGGACGATTGAACCGTTTTGGGTTTGGGGCGTACAAATGGGTGATTTACAGCCTTTTGCTCATTTACGCCGGTAAAGAAATCTTCCGCCTTGCGAAAAGTGGCGGGCTTTGTCCCAATAACGCCTTTTTTTGGTTTTGGGTGATTTTGGGGGTGCTTTCGGTTATTTTGCTTGTGCAAAGCTGGCGGCACCATAAAAAGAAGGGAGTGGTGGAAGAATGAAAAGATGGGTGTTTTTTCTAGTCGTGTTAATTGGGCTAAGTGGATTTTGGGGATGTGCGGGACTCCAACCCAGATTTGAGGATCCCAAAAATGATGGATCCGTTCTTCTTATCGGTTCCGTTATTGTAGACGTTTTTGAATACCACCACATCACAGATACCTTCAGATATGCAACGGATATTGCGATTCTTGGCCGGGTTGAGGAAAATGGGAAAATCAAGAAGAAACTCTTCTGGACAAAAACCGATTCCCACGGCTTCTTCTATCTTGATAATTTGCCTCCCGGTGAATATGGGCTAAAAGGGTTTCGCGTAAAAATTCTGGGCAGTGAAGATGTCCTTACGGTGGTTAACAGTCTGTCGGATTCCACGGAGCACTACAGCGTGGTCAGCCGTCCGGTCATTAAAAAGAGAGGAAATTATTTCCCCTACAAACCCAAAAATCGTGTCGTGGATTTCGGACACAATTATTTTTTTATCGACCACGGAAAAGAGGTTCATGCGAAACATCTTTACCGGATCAACGATTTACGGCTGGTGACCGGCGAGCGCCTGACAGAGCAGCCTGTTGCTTACTATTTTTATAATAAATATCCAAAAAGCCGATGGAGAAATTTTCTTCCGGTGCGTCGCTAAATGAGACCGATGATTTTTTTCAACGGGGCTATTTTTACCGGAGATTCGCAGATGCCCTGGGCGGAAGCCCTTGTAGTAGCAGAAGATAGGATTGCATTTGCAGGAAGCCGCACCGAGGCCATGTCTGACCCGGAGGCCATAAAAGTGGATCTGAAGGGGAGACTGGTGCTGCCCGGGTTCAATGATGCCCATCTGCATTTTGTGGAGGGAGGACGGGTTCTAACCGGACTGAATCTTCGGGAGGCCCGCAATCTTGAAGACTTTCTTGAACAAATCGGCCGATATGCCCGAACCGTGACGGCCGGCCAATGGATTACCTCCTGGGGCTGGGACCACGAAAGGTGGCCTGAAAGGCGCTATCCCACCCGCCGGGATGTGGACCGCGTGTCTCCACAACACCCGCTTTTATTGTTTCGATTGGATGGTCACGTGGCGGTGGCCAACAGCCTGGCCCTCAAGGCGGCCGGTGTCTCCCGAGCCACAAAAATTCCGGGCGGCCAGGTTTTGCTGGATCCTCAAACCGGAGAGCCCAACGGGGTGCTTCGGGATAAAGCAGCAAAATTCGTAGCCGCACAAATTCCTCCGGAACCGCTTTCCCGGCGTAAAGAAGCCATTCGGATGGCGCTTTCACAGGCGGCGAAATTGGGTGTAACGTCTGTTCAGGAAATGGGAACGCAGTTTGGAGATTACACCATTTACCGGGAATTGGCGGAAAGGGGAGAGCTGACCGCGCGCGTGTACGCCGTGCCGTTGTTTGAAAATCGAGATCTTTTTCGGGGACTCCCGGAGGACAATTGGCTGCGCGTCGGGGGCGTAAAGCTTTTTTCAGACGGTTCACTGGGGGCGGCTTCGGCCTGGATGTTCGAACCTTACGATGACGAACCGGAGACAACGGGATTGGCCCTTTATTCAGCCGAGGAATTACGGGATATTCTGGAAACGGCGGATCAGAAGGGCTGGCAAATTTGTATTCACACCATTGGAACACGCGCCAATCATGAGGTCGTGCACGCTTTTGACCGGATTCTGAAAAATCGGGGAAATCTCCGGCGCCATCGATTTGAGCATGTTCAGCTCATCCGGGACGATGACCTTGGGCATATGGCCCGGCTGGGCTTGCTGGCTTCGCTTCAACCCGTGCATTATTGGGACGACCGACGGTGGCTGGTGCATCGGATTGGTGAACGCCGGCTTCCGCTGGCGTATCGTCTGGGGTCGTTTTTTCGAGCAAAGATTCCCGTGGCCCTGGGGACCGACTGGCCGGTGGGGGACCTAAATCCTCTTTTGGGGATCTTTTCGGCCGTGGCACGGAACCATGATTTGAATACGCCGGAAGAGGGCATTTCTCTCAAAGCCGCTCTTCGTGCCTACACAAGCGGAAGCGCCTTCGCGGAGTTTGCAGAAAATAAAAAGGGACGTTTGCGGGAAGGGCAACTGGCAGACCTGGTTGTTTTGTCTGAAAATATCTTTAAGCTGCCGCCCGAGGAGTTCAAAAATGTGGCTGTTGATCTGACCCTTGTGGGCGGGAAAGTGGTTTATCAATCAGAACAGGCAAAATTTTAAAGGGAAAAGGATTTGATTCAGCGAAAAAAAACACGGCGGGTAAAGGTTGGAAACCTCTTTATCGGGGGGGATGCCCCGATTTCTGTTCAATCCATGACCACAACAAAAACGGAAGATGTCAAGGCCACCCTTGAACAAATTCGCCGACTGGAAGAGGCCGGCTGCGAGATTGTCCGCGTAACGGTTCCCACACCCGAAGCGGCGGAGGCCATTTCCGAGATCAAAAGGAGGATTCGCATTCCTCTGGTTGCCGACATTCACTTTGACTATCGACTCGCCCTGAAATCCATTGAAAACGGAGTCGACAAAATTCGGATTAATCCGGGTAATATTGGTTCGAAAGAGCGTGTACGAGCTGTTCTTTCGGCGGCGAAAGAGCGGGGAATTCCCATTCGAATCGGGGTCAATTCCGGTTCTTTGGAAAAGGATTTACTGCGAAAATACAACAAGATTTGTCCTGAAGCGTTGGTTGAAAGCGCCATGCGGCATGTGAGAATTTGTCAGGAAAATGATTTTGAAGATATCGTGCTGTCGCTAAAGGCGTCAGACGTGTCGATGATGATTGATACGTATCGTTTAATTGCTCAGAAGGTTGATTATCCTTTGCATTTGGGGGTCACCGAGGCCGGAACGCCGCGGACAGGCATTATTAAATCGGCCGTGGGCATCGGGACCCTGCTGGCGGAGGGCATTGGCGATACCATTCGGGTCTCTCTTACGGAAGACCCGGTGGAAGAGGTCCGCGTGGGTTTTGAAATCCTAAAATCCTTGGGATTGAGAAAACACGGACTTAACATTGTTGCCTGCCCCACGTGTGGTCGCCTGGAGGTCGATTTAATTGGCATTGTAACCCGGGTAGAAAAGCGACTGGCGGGCTACGACAAAGAACTCACCATTTCAATTCTGGGCTGTGCGGTAAACGGGCCGGGAGAGGCGCTTGAGGCGGATATCGGAGTGGCGTGCGGAAAACATTCTGCCCTGATTTACAAAAAGGGGGTAAAGGTCAAGAAAATTCGGGAGGATGAAATTGTCGATTACCTTGTTGAAGAGGTAGAAAAATGGCCCGTTCTTGTGGAAAAAGAGAAATAATCCGGACAATGGGGAAATGGGGTGAAGCGCAGCTTGTTAAAAAAATGAAACTTTAAAAAATTTTCTTGACATTTTTTCAGGATTTATTACATTATATACACGCGTCCTGAAATATTGGAATAAAAATCGAACAGTAATTTTATAAATAATAATAGGTTGTAAAAATATGCGGGCGTAACTCAGCTGGTAGAGTCCCGGCTTCCCAAGCCGGTTGTCGCGGGTTCGAATCCCGTCGCCCGCTCCATATTAGCAGACCAATTGAATTGGTTGTTAAAATGACCCACGACGCGAGCGGAGTTTTTGGCTTCGCTTTTCTTTTCTTTCATTGTCACTACATTTCACCAAACTGGAGGGTTAGGAGATGAAATTCAAACAAAGGAATCGGTATCACTTGTTGTTTTTATGGGGCTTTATTTTACCCCTGTTTTTGTTTTTGTCCACGGCCGCGGCCTTTTCATCGGGCAAAAAGGACGTCAGCCTTCAAAAAATAAAAGCCGCTTATTCCAACGCACTCATCCAACAAACCACCATCAACAAAAACAGCCTGCTAAAAAAATCAGTCGATCACGAAAAATCACTTCTTGAAGAAAAAATCAAAACCGCCCAACTGGATCAAATTCTCCAGAGGAAGGTTCAATTTTCCATTCCGGCGGGTGAGAAAATCAGGGCATTTGTAAATGAAATTAACAAGCAAAAGGCCCTGGGACTGACTCAGAAGGAAATTTTCGATGCCATTGAGTCCAGACTTCGGGCGAAAGCGGTTCAGGGAAACGGTGTGATTCAGGGTACCGTTACGATTGATGGTCAGCCGCACCAGAGCAATGTAGAGGTCATGGCCTTTGATGAATACGGTTTTCTGGCCGGGTCCGCCGAGCTGGACTGGAATGGCTCGTACACTCTCAGCGGTCTGGAACCGGGTTCTTACTATGTCCTGACCAACAGCGATTTTGTTGATGAATTTTACAACGATATCCCTTCAAATAATTATGCAGGGTGGCGGCAGGCAACACTTGTGTCGGTAGCCGCCAATCAAACGGTATCCGGGATTAATTTTGATTTGCAGCACGGGGCCGTGATTACCGGTACGGTTTTTACACAGAATGGAGCCGTCCCGTTTGGCTGGAATATGATTCACTTGAAGATTTACTCTGCCAACAGCCCGGAAAATCCGATAGAGGTTGATGCCTTTACGACCGATCAGGGCGTTTATATGGCCAATGTTCCGGCAACGGGTTCCTTTAAAATTTATGCGGAAAGCTGGGGCTACGAAGGCGAATTCTACAATCACAAATCATCCTGGGATCAGGCCGATGTGGTAACCATTTCGTCCCTTACGGATACGGTGAGTGGAATCGATTTTAATTTGAATCAAATGGAAGGCCCGGGCCCCCTTCCCACCTTTCAGGCCGGAGCAATCGAGGGTCAGGTGACCGGCACCGGCGGCATTCCTCTCAATTTCACCATTATGGTTGCCTTTAATTTGCAGGATACCACGGTGGCCGGATTTGGATTAACCTCTCAGTCGCTTACGGGTGGCGAGGTCAATCCCGGAGAATATATCATTGCGCCTCTGGATTCGGGAAATTACATTGTTTATGCGAATGATCTGATCGGTCCTTACGGAAAAGAGTATTACGATGGCAGCCTGACACCGGAGGGGGCAACGCCGGTTCACGTGGCAGATCAGGATACCACCCGGAACATCAATTTTACGATGCAGTTGGGCGGAATTATTTCGGGCAGCGTGACTACAGCAAACGCTTCTCCGGTGGATTCCATCCTGGTAATTGCGGTTCGCCAGAATATTATGGATGAAGACAAGTTTTTCAGCAATATTGACTTCGGCTTTGCCTTTACCAATTCCGCAGGTGCCTACACCATTCGCGGATTATCTTCCGGAAATTACGTTCTGCGTACCATTTCCCTGGTCAATAAGAACTACGCCGGTGTGGTGCTGGACGAGTGGTATGAAAATGCACACAGCATCTGGGATTGGAAGGATGCGACACCGGTTTCCGTCACAGCCCCGCGCCGGGTCAGTAACATTAATTTCGTCCTGGAATCGCCCAGTTTTATTTCGGGCCATGTGATGGATGCCAGTGGAACAACCCCCGTTGGGGGAGTGACGCTGCTGGCGCTTCGTGCGGCAGATAATCTTCCTGAACTCGCTTACGCACAGTCACAAAACAGCGACGGGTCTTACAACCTTGGACCGTTGCCTCTGGGAGATTACAAGGTTTTTGCGTTTATTGATCCCGACAACGATGCGGGTTACCTGCCTGAATTCTACGATGGGGTTCGTACGCTCAATGCAGCATCGACTGTCTCAATTACGACCCCTGGCGTGGTTCAGAATATCGATTTTACATTGGATCAGGGCGGTACTATTCAGGGAACAATCTATTTGTCCAGCGGCTTTTCCGCCGGCGCCGATACGGCAAGTGATTTTCCGGTAGTGGCGTACGATGCCACAACGGGACTTGCAATGGGTGCGGGAATGGTTACCTTTGCGGGTGGTTACCGGATTTCCCACCTGCCTCCCGGAAATTACAAGGTGTGTGCACTGCCCGTCATGTCTCCGTTTGCGGCAACGTATTTTGGAGATGGGGCCACATTTGATGATCCGAACAGTACGCCGGTGGCCTTAACCGGAGGGGATACCCTTTCTGCAGACATCACTTTGGGGCGCGGAACCGATTCGATTACCGGAAACGTCTTTGCTATCGATGAGGGGGCTCAGATGCCTTTGCCCATGGCCATGGTGCTGGCCTACGACGCTACGGGACATGCCGTTTCGGCCGGGATGTCCGGGTTTGATGTCGTCAGCCAGACCAAATTGCCTTCCGCTTCAGAATATTCGATCGCCGGTCTTCGCTCGGGTAGCTATTTTGTCCGAACCTTTTCAGGTTTTGGCACACTGATGAATCTGTCGGATTTGTCAGAGAATCTGGACAATGGTAGTCCTGGCACCACCCCGGGTACGGGTCTGGGAGATGGCAATGGCCTGCTGCCGGGTCTTCCCTTTCTGGGAGGGGTAAATCTTAATCTCACATTTTATCAGGATCAGTGGTACGAGAACGTACCCATTCAGATATCCCCGAGCGGATCCCTGATGAATTTCTTCTGGGAGTTGTTAACTTCCTCCGGCGATATGACGGGCTTTATTCCGTTTTACAGTGTACCGGAGGGCGGCGCTCAGGCCGTTTCCTCGAATGCGTCAGGCATCGACTTTGTTCTTGAAAAACTGGATGCCAAGACGATTTTTTCAGATGTAACGGAAAACAGTCTTTCCACTCCGTCCAAATTTGTTTTGAATCAGAACTATCCGAATCCCGTTCGTTTGAGTCGGATGGCAATTTCCGGAACGAGTATTCGCTATTCCATTCCACAGGCGACACATGTTGAGGTGGCGATCTACAATATTCTGGGACAAAAAGTGGCCACACTTATTAATCAGAATCAGGCCGCGGGTTTTCATCGTGCGGTGTGGAACGGTCTGGATCAGACGGGACAGCTGGTCTCAAATGGAATCTATTTTTATGAATTAAAAGCGGGAAACAAGGTAGTTTCTCTCAAGAAAATGGTTGTTTTGCGGTAGCTTTTGTCATTTTCATGAATTCTGAAAATCGCAAGAGGAGAAAAAATAAGTGATGCCGCATCATTTTTATCACTGGAAACCGCGTTATTTCTTGTGAACAATTTCGAGTGGTGTTAAAAAGGGGCAGAATAGGTCTGCCCCTGTCTATTTGGTAAGGAGAAATAGAAGGGAACTAGTAAGATGAGAAAAATTAGACGTCTCGGACTCGTTTTTGCTCTTCTGATGGTGGCTGCAATTGGGTTTGCATTTGCCCAAATGCAGGATGTGGTTCAGCAGGTGGGAAGTGCCGGTGCCGTAGATTGGACCAAACAATTGATTACCTCTACCGGAATCGGTGCCCCTAACCCCAATGTGCCGCCTGCTGCACAAAGGGCAGGTGCCATTGAAGCGGCCAAGCGGGTGGCTCTGCGAAATCTTCTGGAAACCGTTCGGGGAATGGCTCTTAATTCCGATGTAACCATCGAGAATGCCATGACTACATCCGATGTGATCCGAACCCGCATTGCCGGCGTGGTTAAGAATTTTACGGTCAAAAATATCCGCTACATGTCAGATGGATCGGTGGAAGTGGATGTGGAAATGCCCATTAGTGGCGCCTTGTCTGATTTGGTGCTTCCGCAGCAATTTGGCGGCGGCCAGTTAATGGTATCCTCTCAGCCCCTGTGCCCGGTATGCGGACAACCCTGGCCGAAGGGAAAACCGGTTCCTCCGGGCGTAAAATTAATCTATCCTCAGGGCCAGCAACCGGCTCAGGGGGCGGCAAACGCCACGTACACCGGCTTGATTATCGATGCCAGAGGACTGGGTGTGCATCCGGCCATGGCCCCCAGGGTTTTGAATGAAAATGGCGACGAAGTGTACGGCTCCCGCTATGTGAGCCGCGACTACGCCGTACAAATTGGCATGGTGGGGTATGCCAAAGACCTCAATCAGGCACGGCAGTCCGATCGGGTAAAGGATAATCCTCTGGTTGTGAAAGCCATTAAGGCGTCCGGGCCCAATCGAGCCGATGTGGTGATCTCCAATGCCGATGCCCAGATTATTCACTCGGCAGCTTCCAATATGAATTTTCTGGATCATTGCCGGGTGATGTTTTTGGTGAATTAATATTTAAGGAACAGCCGTGAATTAGAATCTCCGGATTTTTTGTTTTCCAATTAAATAGGAAAATGAGTTACATTTTGGTTTGACATCCAAAAAAGGAGTTGGAAAAATGGGAAAACCTATTAAGATTGCAATTCTTTTACTGCTTGTCCTGAGTGTATCTGCACTGATGTTTAGCTGCGGCCCCAAACCCATCAAACAGCAGTCTGTGATGGACACACCCGATTACCATTACCAGATGGGCATGCGCGAATTGAATCGCGGTAATTTGCAGGCCGCAATGGAAGAATTTGGCCGCGCAAAGGCCCTCGATCCCAAATACCCCGGCGCCTATGTGGGGATGGGACTGGTCTATTGCAAACAGGGAAATTTCAAAGAGGCCTACAAGGCGGTGGACAAGGGGATTGATCTTAATGATAAATTTCTGGAAGGCTACATTGCTAAAGGACGAATCATTACAAAGGAACGGAAAGGCGATGATTGGGTTGAGAAGGCCGTCAAACAATACAACAAGGCCTTGAAAAAGGCGGAAGAGTTGGCGAAAAAGGATCCCAATATGCGGGATCAGGCGCGCAAGTGGAAAGAGGAAGCCTATTTTTACATGGGCGAGACCTACAAGAACGGTTTCAAATTTCGCGATGCGGAGAACGCCTTTTCGCGCGTGGTGGAAATGAAGGGTGATTATGCGGAAAAGGCCAATGCCGAATGGGAATTGGTACAAAAAATTGTTCGTGCGGCCCCCGGTACGAAAATTGGAGCCAAAATTGCCCTGATTCCCGAAATTGACCGGGCAGATTTGGCCGTGCTTTTAATTGAAGAAATGAAGCTTCTGGATGTGTTTGAGAAGCGCCGTCCAAAAACGTTTGATACGGGCTTCCGGCCTCCAGCCGATCCCACAAAATTCAAAGCGGCCGTTCAATCCAACAAACCGGATATTACCGATATTCAAAACCACTGGGCCAAGCGCTGGATTGAGGACATCGTAACGGTGGGAGGCATGAGCACCTTTCCGGACCATACCTTCAAACCGGATCAGAAAATCACACGGGCCGATTTTGCCAACGTGGTACAGAATATCCTGATTGCCGTTACGGGCGATCAATCGCTGGCCACAAAGTACATTGGGGAGCCGTCCCATTTTCCGGATGTCCCCAGCACCCACTGGGCCTACAATGCCATTACGCTTTGTGTGGACAGGGGGATTATGCACGCCAACAAAATTGACGGCAGTTTTGGGCTAACCAAACCGGTTTCCGGTGCCGACGCCCTGTTGATGATCCGCGATTTCCAGAATGCCCTTCGGATGACGTTTTAGAAGAGCATTCAAAAACAAGAGGGGGATTAGGCGTCAGAGCGGGGCATTTCTTCCGCTAATCGGAGGCGAATTGACACTAAAAATTTTTGAAAAACTAAAACAGAAAGGTGACCAATTGAAAGGGAGAACCTTATTGTCCCGGGCCGTTTGGGTTATTTTGGGCCTTTTCTTTTCGACTAACCTGCTTTTTGCTCAGGTTCCGCAACAACCAACGCAGGTTTCGCTTCAAGGCAGTTCCACCGTTCAGGCAACCGGTGTAGGAAATATCATTGCCGGGGACGTGGCGCACGCCCGGGATAATGCCATCGACGATGCGCTGCGAAAGGCGGTTCAGCAGGTGCTGGGGACCTATCTTTCGTCAGAGACACTGGTCCAAAATTATCAGATGGTTGAAGACAATATTCTTACCTGGACGAAAGGGTATGTGCAGAATTACAAGGTGATTGCCGAGCGCCAGTTGGATTCCATGACCTACCAGGTGACGGTTGAAGCCACCATTCGGATGGGCGATCTGAAAAACGATGCCGAAAGCCTGCAAAACCTCATTGCGAAAATGGGGAATCCGCGGATCATGGTGATGATTCAGGAGCGGAATATCGGTGAAAATTACCAGGGTAACGGCTATTTTAACGTGGATATGACCTCCGCCGAAACCGCGATGATTGATGTGCTGATGAACAAAGGCATCGAGGTGGTGGATCCCTCCGTTATTCGGCAAAAGCTTAAAAAACAGGAAGCGCTTGCTGCACTTGCCGGAAATCTGAAGGCTGCAACAGCCATCGCCCACGAGTACGGTGCCGAAGTGATTATCATTGGAAAGGCCATGGCCAAAGTGGCCACGGGTGTGAACCTCTACGGCATGAAATCCTGTCAGGCAGATGTAACCGCCCGTGCCATCAATACCGATACGGGAATGATCATCGCCACGGCTTCGGCTCACGCCGCAAAGCCTCACATTGACGAATTAACCGGCGGTACGATGGCCATTAAAGCTGCGGCGACCCAAACGGCGAATCAACTCATCGATAAGATCTTGAAAAAGTGGCGGGAACAGTATTACAATGCCGCAGCCATTGAGCTTCAGGTGAAGGGGATTGAAAACTTTAATCAGTTGGAACAATTCAAAACGACGTTGAAATACTACATTCGCGGCATCAAGGGGATTTATGATCGTAAGTTCAGTAACGGGGAGGCTTTTTTGGAAGTTAAAATGACCGGAAATACCCGTCAATTGGCGCGGGAGCTTTCCGGGAAGGATTTGGGAAAAATCAAGGTTGACGTGTTGGGGGTAACCCCGAACAGTCTTGAACTGAAAGTCTCACCGGTTCAGGAAGAACAGAATTAATTTCAGGAGGTTGGGTGTGAAACGAATCATAAATTTTACTCTGCCCCTTCTTTTTCTTGTGGGCCTTTTCAGCGTTCATTCAGCCCGGGCAGATTACAAGGGTCTTAAAAAGCGCGTTGCCGTATTTGATTTTCAGGATAAGACCGATCACCGGTACGCCTGGTGGGGCGGGAAAACGGTTGGGCGCGGCATGTCGGACATGCTGGTGACGGCGCTTGTAAAAAGCGGCCGATACACCGTTATCGAACGCCAGAATCTGGACAAAATTCTTTCTGAGCAAAAATTAGGCGTATCCGGGTTGGTAACCCCGCAGTCAGCTGCTCAAATTGGAAAACTTCTCGGAGTGGAATTGGCCATTGTAGGAACCGTTACGGAATTTGGCTACAGCAAAAGCGACATCGGAGGCCGCTTAAAAGGAATCGGATTGGGGGTAAAATCCCAAAAAGCTGTGGTAGCGGTGGATGTTCGTTTTATCAATACCACCACGGGAGAAATTATTAAGGCGGAGTCCGTTCGAAAAGAAAAATCCAAGAAGGGACTCTCCTTCAGTTCGCTGAAGTTCAATTTTCATGACCGCAACCAATTTGACCAGAGTTTGGTGGGGAAGGCCACCCGTGAGGCGATTAATGAAATTGTCAAATTAGTCGATCAAACTTCCCGGAACCTTCAGTGGGAAGGCAAGGTCATAAAGGCGACGGCATCCGGGCAGGTTTACATCAATAAAGGTTCCCTTTCCGGTGTAAAAATTGGAGATGTTTTCACCGTTTATCGAAAGGGTGAAGACCTGATCGACCCGGATACAGGGATTTCACTGGGAGCAGAGGAAGAAAAGATCGGAACGATTCGAATTGTTCGGGATATTGCAGGCGGGAAGGCCTCGGTAGCCACCATTCTTTCCGGTTCAGGATTTCAAACCGGTGACATTGTGCGATTAAAATAACCATTTTTGGATTTGGCTTAAAAGGCAGTCCCGGTTCGGGCTGCCTTTTTTTGTACACCGGGTTGAGGAAGCGGTGTGGTTTTTTGAGAAAATAAAGAGCCCGCGTTGCAGCCACGGCAGTTGCCTATCGCTGCTCATCACACGTCAATATTTGAATTCTTAAATCGTGAAACGTCGATGTTGTGCTTTTCAATCTTGTAGCTCAAAATTCTTTCGGTCGTATCCAGAAGACGCGCCGCCTTTGCCTTGATGCCCCGCGCCGTCTTGAGCGCATCCTGGATCAATTCCTTTTCGTAGGATGTGACGGCCTTTTCAAGTGACATCTTTGGAAGCGTGTTGCTGCTTTCTGCTGTTTGAAGTGTCGGTGGCAGATGGTAGCTGTGAATGACCTGATCTTCGCAGACCAGAACCGCCCGTTCAATACAATTCTCCAGCTCCCGCACATTTCCCGGCCAGTGGTATCGCATCAGCATGTCAATTGCCGGTGTGGAGATTCGTTTGATCGCCTTTCCGTGCTTCCTGCCGTATTTGAACATAAAATGGTCCGCAAGCAAGAGAATGTCCGTCCGTCGTTCGCGCAGGGGCGGCAGAAAAATACTGAAAACATTCAGGCGATAGTACAAATCTTCCCGAAATTTTCCGTCGGCAATTAATTTTTCGAGATTGGCATTTGTGGCCGTGATAATTCGAACATCCACCTTAATCGTCTCCGTGCCCCCAATTCTCTCAAATTCATGTTCCTGAAGTACGCGCAGCAACTTGACCTGCGTGAGAGGGGTTAATTCACCAATTTCATCAAGGAAAATGGTTCCGCCGTTTGCCAGTTCAAAGCGTCCCTTCTTTTGGGTCAAAGCACCGGTGAAGGCGCCCTTTTCAAAGCCAAAGAATTCGGATTCGATCAAACTTTCCGGGATGGCCGCACAATTCACCTTAATAAACGGTTTATCCCGTCGGGACGAGTTAAAATGGATGGCCTGGGCAATGAGTTCCTTCCCCGTTCCGGATTCCCCCCGGATAAGCACGGTCGTATCCGCCCGGGCAACCTGAGCCACCTTTTCATAAACATCCCGCATTTCGCTGCTGTTGCCAATAATGTTTTGAAAGCTGAATTTGTCTTTCAGACGCTCGTCCAGAAGAACGCGCTCATTCAGAATCTTTTCTCGTTCCATGGTCAAGAGCCGGTTGAAACGTATGGGCTGAGCCAGAGCCGAACCCACCAGTGTGAGAAATTTCAGCGTATTGGAAAGGTGACGATTGGGATTGTACTTTAAATTCACGATCAAAACGCCAAGCGTGACATAATCGCTTATAATGGGTACCCCCAGGAAGGTTTGTTCGCCGTCCCGTTTCCGATTCCAGGAACTCATTCGATTCAGGAACAGGGGTTCCTTGCTCACCTGAGGTACGACAATCGGCTTGCCCGTTTCAGCGATTCGGCCTGTTAATCCCTCGCCGAGTGCGTAGATTGTTTTCCGGATAGTGTGCCGGTAGCCAACCGAAGCCGTCAGGGTCAAGGTGCGATCGCGATCCGTTAAAAAAATGGCGCCGGAACGAATATGATACGATTGCTGGAGGATTCGTAATGTGGCATCCATGGACTCCTGAAGATTCAACGTGCGGCTGACGGCCTCGTTGATCTTTTCAAGAATAGAGAGCTTTTTAATAAGAGAATCTGTTTGCTTCTTTTTTTCACTATCCCGTTTGGCAGTCATTCTTTATCCCTTTCCCTTGCTAAAAAAACGAATGGTTCCTGAAGCAATGTGGGGTTGTCTATTTGATTAATCATACAAAAATGTCGTAAAATAATTTTAAAGATACAATAATGTATTATAGAATGCAAGTGAAAAAGGTACGATCTGGTAAGAATTATCGGCTGATTACGGCAAAATTTTTAAAAACAAATAAAAGCCGCTCTCCAATTCTTTATAAAAACTACAATATTGTCTCAATAAATATAAAAAGCAACAATAATGTTGTATTTCGAAAATCTTCACTCTGATACGCAATCGGAATAACAAACAGGTAAAATAACAAACAGGTAACAATAGTATAATATCCAAAAAAATAAGAAGATAAATAAATACTTTTGGAGAGCCTATTCGCCCAAAATAGGAATTAAAAAAGTGGCACACCAATTGCTTTAAGGGGATGAAAATAATGGAGGAAAACGAGTATGAAGAGTAAGTACCAAAAGATGGTGGTCGGGGTTGGGCTTCTGATTTTGTTACCGGCAGCGGTCATGGCAAAATCAGCCGATCCGAACGGATCGAAAACGCTCTTGTCGGATCCCAATGCCGCGGTCAATTTTGCATGGGTGCTGATCGCGGCTTTCCTGGTGTTTTTTATGCAGGCCGGTTTTGCGCTTGTGGAAACCGGAATGTGTAAAGCAAAAAACGCCGTAAATATACTAACAAAAAATTTTATGGACTTCAGCATCGGGGGGCTGGCATTCTGGGCATTTGGTTTTGCCGTTATGTTTGGTGGGTCGGCGGTTGCCTCCGGTCTGAATCTGGGGAATCGGTTTTTTGGGTATTCAGGCTTCTTTTTAAGCGGAGCAGCATACGATGTGAGAACAGCCGAGGTATGGATTTTCCAGATGGTTTTTGCAGCAACGGCTGCAACCATTGTCTCCGGTTCAATGGCTGAACGCACCAAAATTACAAGCTACATGGCGTACAGTTTCATTATTTCTGCTGTCATCTATCCCGTTTACGGACACTGGATCTGGGGTGGAGGCTGGCTGAGCACATTGCCTTTTGGTGCCGGTGCCGTCGATTTTGCCGGCTCGGGGGTCGTTCATACGGTGGGTGGACTCATGGCGTTCACCGGTGCGGCAGTTCTGGGTCCCAGACTGGGCAAATATGATGAGAATGGAAAACCCCGGCAAATGCCCGGTCATAATGTGGTGTATGTGGTTCTCGGGACACTGATTCTTTTCTTCGGATGGTTCGGATTTAATTCCGGCAGTACGTTAGCCGCAACCGATTTGCGTATTTCACTGATTGCTGTTAACACCTTTTTGGCGGGCGTTACGGCCTCTGTTGTGGTGGTTTACTGGATTTATTTGAAAACGGCTAAAGTGGATTTGCTGGCGGCTTCCAATGCCGCTTTGGCCGGTCTGGTTTCCATTACGGCCGCATGCGCTTACGTTCCTCCGTGGGCGGCTGTTGTCATCGGAGCGATTGGAGGAATGCTTATGCTGTGGGGGTTGGATTTTATCGAGAAACGATTAAAAATTGACGATCCGGTCGGGGCAATATCTGTGCACGGCATTGCAGGGCTTTGGGGCGTACTGGCGGTTGGCATTTTTGCAGACGGGACGTACGGCGGCGTTTCTGGTTTGATTGTCGGAGATACCCGTCAGATTATCGCTCAGGCCATTTCTGCAGGTGTCTTGATTGCTTACACATTGATTGCCGGTTTTTTGACCTTTTATTTTCTTAAAAAGACAGTGGGTCTCCGGGCCAGCAAAGAAGAAGAGGAAATGGGGTTGGATATTCTGGAGCATGGAATGACGTGTTATGGTGAATAAAAAACAAAAAGGAGAGCTGAAATGAACATTCAGGCGATGCTGGGAATAGCTGCTTTTGTGACTTTTTTTGTAATGTGGGTGATTTTGCCGACTTTTATAAAAAAGAGAGTCAGTAGAAAGCTTGATGTAAATGAAGAGTCGTAGATAGTCTTTTTCGTCTTGCTGCGTTGTAAAGTTTGTTGCCCAAAACGGGCATACTGAGGAGGAGATGAAAGAATCCCGTCCATTTTTATGGGCGGGATTTTTTTGTTTGCTTCTCTCTTTTGCCGGAATAGGGTGATATCGGATCTCCTTTTAGGCAAATATGAAAAGTTTTGGAAATCCAACCGGCGGTTATTTTTAATCTTGATTTAATCTGTGAATTTCTTTAATTTGAAGTGACCCTTTTGAGAAAATATCCGTTTAGCGGGGAAACGTCAAAAAAAGGAGAATTCGATAATGGAATGGTTTACTCAGATCGATGAACTTTCCCGGAAATACCGGGATGATACGGCGCGGAATCTTTCCAATTTAGTAAAAATAAAATCATTGAGCAAGGAAGAAGGCGGCGTAATCGCCGAGCTCAAGCGGCAAATGGAAGACGCCGGATTTGACGAGGTGTGGATTGACGGGCTCGGGAATGTAATTGGCCGCGTGGGAAACGGCCGGAAGATTCTGGCCATTGACGCCCACATGGACACCGTGGATGTGGGGAATCCGGACGACTGGGAATTTGACCCCTTTGGCGGCGAAATCCGGGACGGCTATGTGCTGGGACGCGGTTCGGTAGATCAGGAAGGCGGGGCGGCGGCGTTTGTAACGGCAGGCCGCATTTTGAAGGAATTGGGTTTTGACAAAGACCTCACGGTCTACTTTGTGGGCAGCGTGATGGAAGAGGATTGCGACGGCCTGCCCTGGAAATTCATTATTGAAGAAGACAAGATTCGTCCCGATTTTGCCATTAGCACGGAGCCGACGAATTTGAACATCTACCGCGGGCACCGGGGACGAATGGAAATTGAGGTGACCTTTCACGGCCTGTCGGCCCACGCCTCGGCGCCGGAACGCGGGAAGAACGCGATTTACATGGCCTCGCGCACCTGTTTGGGCATCGAAAAACTGAACGACCGCCTCAAAGTGGATGAGTTTCTGGGCAAAGGCAGCGTGGCCGTTACGGAATTTGTGTCGGGGAGCCCCTCATTGTGTGCCGTGGCAGACTACGCGAAAATTCACCTGGATCGCCGCCTGACCTGGGGCGAAACGAAGGAATCGGCTGTGGCGGAGGTGGCGGAACTGGTCCAGGGCATGGATGCGGCCATTGAGGTGCTTCAATACCATGAAACGTCGTATACCGGCCTTCAATACGGAATGGAAAAATATTTTCCCACCTGGAAAGTACCGGAAGACCATCCGGTGGTGCAAGCCGGTGTGGAAGCCTATCGGAAGCTATTCCGTGCAGAGCCCAAAGTGGATAAATGGACCTTTTCTACCAACGGCGTGGTCATCAATGGAGTGTACGGCATTCCGATGATCGGCTTCGGCCCCGGCAATGAAGAGCTGGCGCACGCTCCCAACGAGAAGGTGCCGATTGATCACTTGGTCAAAGCCGCGGCCTTTTATGCCGGTTATGCGTTTCGGATTGCGGAGTAAAATTTACCGCAGAGGCGCAAAGACGCAACGGGACAAATAAAGTGAAATTCCAAATTCCAAAAAACAAATTCCAAATAAATTCCAATGACCGAATTTTCAAATTCTAAACAGAGTAAAAAATACAACTTGGAAGAGCGTACCTTTCAGTTCGCAAAAGAGATTCGTTTTTTGGTGAAAAAATTGCCAAGAACGGTAGGCAATATTGAAGATGGCAAACAACTCATTCGTTCGTCTGGTTCGATTGGAGCAAATTACATTGAAGCGAACGAATCACTAAGCAAAAAAGATTTCTTAATGCGAGTGAAAATTAGCCGAAAAGAAGCCAAAGAGAGTGTCTATTGGTTACGACTAATTCAGGAAACCAATTCTCTTGAAGATGAAGAGAGTTTGACATCTCTGATTCAAGAGGGGATTGAATTGAAGAAAATCTTTTCGGCAATCATTGAAAAATCAAAGTGAATTTGGATTAGTTAATTCGATTATTGGAATTTGGAATTTATTTGTGATTTGGAATTTGAATATTGGAATTTTTTTGTAATTTCGGTAAATTCAATAAAAGGGTACAATGATGAATACGAATTTTCGCAACAAGCATTTCATTACCACCAACGATTGGACCAAGCAGGAACTGGACACCGTTTTTGAGGTGGCGTTTGATTTGAAACGCCGGTTTGCCGTGGGCGAACCCCACCGCTATTTGCCGGACAAAACCCTGTTCATGATTTTTTTCGAACAGAGCACCCGCACCCGCAATTCCATGGAGGCCGGGATGACGCAGCTTGGCGGCCACGCCCACGACCTCACGCCGGACAAAATGCAGCTTTCCCACGGGGAGTCGGCCAAGGACACGGCGATTATTCTGTCGCGGATGGGCCACGGCATTGCCTGCCGCAATTGCTTTTACGGCATCGGAAATCGCTATTTGAATGAAATGGCCCGCTATGCCACCGTGCCGGTGATGTCCCTGCAGGATGACGTGTACCATCCCTTTCAGGGGCTGGCCGATTTAATGACTATTTTCGAATATTTTGGCCGCGATCCCAAAGGCCTGAAAGTGACCGTTTCCTGGGCCTACGCAAAATCCCACGCCAAACCGCTTTCGGTGCCGCAAACACAGATTTTACTGTTTCCCCGTTACGGAATCGATGTAACCGTGGCACACCCGAAGGAGTTTCCGTTGAGCGAGGAGATTGTAGCGGCTGCAAAGAAAAATGCGGAAGCGGGCGGCGGGAGTCTCCGTTTTACCCAAGACATGGACGAAGCCCTGGAGGGGGCTCAGATTGTCATTCCCAAAAACTGGGGAGGCTTTGGGGCGTACACAATGGAAGAGTACCTGGAAAACGAAGAAGCCTGCAAGGCAGAAATGGCGGCCAATCTGGAAAAACACCGGGATTGGATTTTTGATCGTCGCCGCGTAGGACTGGCGGACAAGCAGGTCAAACTCATGCACGCGCTCCCGGCAGACCGCGGACGTGAAGTGACCGACGACGTCATTGACGACGAAACCATTTCAATTGTCTACGATGAGGCTGAAAACCGGCTGCACACAGCCAAAGCCGTCATGGCGCTCACAATGGGAGGACGGTAAAAAGAGAAATTCCAAAAAACAAATTCCAAATCACAAACCTGAATAACTTGTGTAAACTACAATTTCCTCAAAAGAATTCTAGTGTTTGGGTTTTTGGATATTGGAATTTATTTGGACATAGGGTTTTGGAATTTGGAATTTTCTTGTGAAAAACTACTTGATTTTTGGCGAAAGGACAACGCTTGTCTGACAAACTTTACCCACTCTCGCTTCCCCGACTTTTGAGTTGGATTTTAGAGGAGGAAAAATCCGGGCAGATTTTTGGCATTGTGCGGGAGCTTTTCTGGAAGCCCCGGCCGGAGGATCCCTTCCGTCTGGAGCGGTTCGGACAGGTGCTGGAAACCCCGATAGGCGTGGCCGCCGGGCCGCACACGCAAATGGCACAAAATATTGTGTCGGCGTGGCTGATGGGTGCCCGGTTCATCGAACTGAAAACCGTGCAAACCCTGGATAAATTAGACGTCCCCAAGCCCTGTATCGATGCGGAGGACGAAGGCTACAATGTGGAGTGGTCCCAGGAATTACGGCTTGACCAGTCCTTCAACGAATATCTAAACGCCTGGATTTTGCTTTACATTTTGCGGCACCGTTTCGGCCGGACAGATTTCGACGATCCCGGGTTTCTTTTCAACATGAGCGTGGGATACAATTTCGAGGGTATTCTTCAGCCCAATGTGCAGCGTTTTCTTTCCCGGATGGAAAATTGTGAGGAGGAGCTGGCTGAAAAAATTGACGAAATCCGGCCCATTTACCCTCAAATTGATGAAATCGCCATTCCCGGCCGTATCTCCGATAACATAACCCTTTCCACGATGCACGGCTGTCCGCCGGATGAAATTGAACAGATTGCCCGTTACTTCATCGAAGAGCGGGGTCTGCACACAACGGTAAAGCTAAATCCCACACTGCTGGGACCGGAGGAGGTACGGGAGCTGCTCAACCGCAGGCTGGGTTTTCCAACGGAGATCCCGGATGAGGCCTTTGCGCACGATTTGACGTACAGCGAAGCGCTCCAAATCATCCGAAATCTCCAAGAAAGCGCGGAGAAATCGGGGGTGCATTTTGGAATCAAGCTGTCGAACACGCTGGAATCGGTCAACAATCGGCCTGTGTTTCCGTCCTCAGAAAAAAGAATGTACCTCAGCGGTCGGGCGTTGCACCCGCTGACTGTTCGGCTGGCCAGCCGACTGCAGAGCGAGTTTAGCGGCAAACTGGACATTTCCTTTTCCGGGGGCGCCGATGCCTTCAATGTGGCCGATCTGGTAGCCAGCGGCCTGGCACCGGTAACCGTTTGTACCGATCTGCTCAAACCGGGCGGGTTTACGCGACTGCCTCAGTACCTGGACGAACTTTCCCGGGCCATGCAGACTGTGGGAGCGTCATCCATTGCCGATTTCATTCAGAAGCGCCACGGCGGTGCAGGCAAATCGGTGGCGCAGGCGGCACTGGCTAATCTGCAGCAATATGCCGAAAAAGCGGCAGAATTGCCCTTCTACAAAAAAGAGTTTTACCCGGACAAGTCAATTAAGAGCTCCCGTTTCCTGACACCCTTCGACTGCATTGCCGCGCCGTGCGTAGAAAAATGTCCCGCCCATCAGGACGTCCCCGAATACATGTTTTTTACGGAACAGGGAAATCCGACCGCGGCGCTGGACGTGGTTCTAAAGACCAATCCTTTTCCGATGGTAACCGGACTGGCGTGCGACCATCTGTGTCAGACCAAGTGCACGCGCCTCAATTACGATGAGCCGCTGCAAATTCGGGAGATCAAGCGTTTCGTGGCAGAGCAGGCGCCAAAGGAGCGGATACCGAATCCAGCCCCGTGGAATGGCCTGCGTGTGGTGGTCATTGGGGCCGGACCGTCGGGCCTTTCCTGCGCCTATTTTTTACGGCGGGCAGGCTGTCAGGTGGAGATTTTCGAAGCCAGTCCACGGCCGGGTGGCATGGCGGCCTCAGCCATCCCGCGTTTTCGGCTTCCGGATGAGGCGCTGGAGATCGACGTGAACCGGATTCAAGAATTGGGCGTCACCCTTCACTTGAACACGCCGGTGGATCGGCCTCTGTTTGAACGTCTACAGCATGAATTTGATTTTCTTTACCTTTCCGTTGGCGCTCAGGCCGGAAAACCGCTGCGTATTCCGGGAGAAGATCTGGAAGGGGTTCAGGACGCTCTGGCGTTTCTTTCGCGCGTGCGAAAGGGGGAAGCGGCTTCTCTGGGGCAGAGGGTGCTGGTAATTGGC
>JAADHR010000092.1 GCA_013151735.1 Calditrichota bacterium
CGGATTCATTGGAAAAGACCCCCCGGGCCACTCCCATTCGAATCGTCAGAAGAACCGTGGAGCCCAAAAATCCGCCCGTAGCCGCGGTGGGGGTAAAGGCCTTTTCAAACACCAGGGCAAAAACCTCGGGGATCTTCCGGTACTCGATGGCAATCACAATCAAGGAACCCGCTATGTAAAAAAGAACCATCACGGGAACCAGAGTACCCGTTACACGGCCGATGCTTTTGATCCCCCCAAGAATGACCAGGCCGGTAGCCACTGCCAGAACCAATCCCGTCACCCAAAAAGGAATGCCAAATGTTTTTTCCACGGCATCCGCCACAGAATTGGACTGCACCATATTCCCAATGCCAAAGGCGGCAATAAAGGCAAAGGTGGCAAACAAAACGCCCAGCCATTTCCAACCCAACCCTTCCGTGATGTAGTACATCGGGCCGCCGCTCATTGTGCCGAATTTATCCGATTTCCGGAATTTGACAGCCAGAACGGCCTCCGAGAACTTGGTGGCCATTCCGAATAGTCCCGTTATCCACATCCAAAAAAGGGCTCCGGGGCCGCCGGCTGCAATGGCGGTGGCCACACCGGCAATGTTTCCCGTCCCAACGGTAGCCGCCAGAGCGGTCATCAGGGCCTGAAAGTGGGAAATATCCCCGGCCTCATCCGTATCCTCTTTTCGTTTGATCAGCGCCAGCCACAGCGAATAAACCAGGGTTCGGAATTGAACCCCCCTCAATCGAATCGTCAGGTAAATTCCGGTTCCCACAAGCAACGTAATCAGCGGGACTCCCCAAACCCAGCCGCTAATCCGACTCAAAATGGCGACGATTTGATCCTGCATAGACTTCCTCCGATTGCATTAAAAAACCACTGTCCATATCCTGAAACACACGGGGAGAATACCCAGGGGGCCACCCCAGAGTGAGTATCTCTGTGGCACTCTGTGCTTCTTTGCGAAACTCTGTGTAACCTGAAAAAAAGTAACACTGAGACCCCCAAAGAAAAAAAGAGAGAAACACTGAGAATAGACGCGTTCACTGTTCCTCCGGGCAGCCTTCGGCCGCCACGCGCTCCAGAACCTGCTCCACGCAGTCCCTCGGATTCTGCACACCCTTCAGGCAATAGAGTCGCCGATAACGCTGCTGGCCATCCTTGTTCGTTTCAAAAACATCCACAAGGGCCCCGTAGGGACAGTACAGACATTTTTCCGGCTGTATTGAAAATTCTGTGGCTGATGCGCGAAGGAATGCCAGGTCATTCGTCCAATCCATTCCTGCCGTTTCTCCGCGGGAGCCAAACTCAATTCGCCGAAGTTTCTCGTAAATGATTCGTCCGCGGTCTTCGTGAATCTCAGCCGTAAACTCAAGGGAATCTCCGGGCCTGAAGGAATAGGTCTGCTGAAGCGACTGCCCGACAAGGGCATAGGTGAAATCATCAAAAGGGGTCTGACCGATAAAGCTTTCCTTGAAAATCAGCAGGAATCCCCGTATTTTCAGCCGGCTTTGCCGGCCCAGAATGTGTTTTTCCAGCCGGGGTTTTACGGCCGAAATGGTACCCAAAATCGGGCTTCGCTTTCCCTTTATCTCATTCAGCCACTCCTCAAAAATTTCCAAATCCTCCCAGAAGGACGGCTGTTTTTCAACGGGAAGAACCAGCTGAAGTTGGTGGGTGATTTTCTCATCGTAAAAATATTTACACCCAAAACAGAGTCTGCCGACATGTTTGTACCCGCGGGAACAGGATTCCCCCTTTTGAAACTTTTCACAGCGCCATTTCGAATAGACGCAGCCATTGGGGTAGCACTCTTTGACCTTCAGAACATGATAAACCGAAACCCATTTCCCCAACTTGGCGTGGGCTTGATTCAGACACCGAAAAACATCAACCCTTTTGTACTGATTAATCATTCAGGCATTCCTCGTTTACCCCCTACTCAATATAGGGAACGCGGTAATTTTTGTCAAGGTTTTTATTGGAAGGAAAGCAAGGGAAAATGAGCAGCTATCCCATTGGATTTCTGCTGCTCATTCACCGGAATGTCTCAGGAAAAAAGGCGGATTAAAAACTCAACCAGGCGGTCGGCAATGTCCCATGAAAGCACAAACGGGATTTCTTTGTTTTTGTGATTTTTATTTTGAACCCGCGTTAATTGAAAGAATGTCCCCTTTTTAAGTACGATCTGGAAATAGTCGGTTATTTTTTCTTTCTTGTACGGTGTTTTGCTTCGTAGCAGCGTCTGGCCTTGTGAAACATCCATCTCGATAAAATCAAAAGCATCCCGAAGAAAGGTCAATTCCTTTCTGATAATGTCTGTCTGGCGTTGCAGCAGCGACTTCCAATCCGTTTCTTCTTTGAGGGCTGTCGAATAGATAATTTTTTTTACGGATAAGCTGTACGCATCGCTTCCCTGCCAATCCACCGTAAGTTGATGATGTTTTGGAAGATTTTTCATCCACAACCGATAATGCTCCTGAAACAGGGCATCTTGTCGTTCATTCAGCTTCTCTTTGTGTTCACTCATCACAGCACCTCCCGTTCTTGATTTCCTCTAAATGATTTCTCCCGGAGATAATCAACTGTTTTCTTCCAGCGTGCCAATCATAAATTCAGACCCGTCGTAACGGAAAAGAATCGTTTTATCCTCTGCAACCGTCTCGATAATGACCGGCCGTGTCCACAGTTTGTACAGATTCTTAAGCGTTTCCTGGGCGTACCCCCGGTGCAATTCGACTCCCTCAAACCGGTGTTTCAAATACAATTCACTGCGATTTTCATAATTGGCATCGACAATTTCAATGTATGGCTGTCCCAGATTGGTCAGGCTGAAAAGAAGTTTTTCCTTGATTTTTTTAAAATCTCTGCTTTCAATCACATAGCGGCCGGAATCGGAATCGTGTTTGTATGTGAAGAAATTGTGTTCTCTGGCGAATTCTTCCGTAAAAAAGGTGTCAATAAATGTGATATCGTTGTAGTATTTTCGCACCTCAAAAATCTTTTGAAATCCCTGGTTGGTTTCCCGATTCCAGTGTTTCTTCTTTTCCCAATCGTCACACTCCTCGTACTCCTTTCCGAATTTTCCCTTATCCCAGCGTTCCCGAATGTCCCGAAAGAGCTCCACTCCCAACCGGTAGGGATTAAGACGCCCGGGCTGCTGACTCACAGTACCGGAGTGATGATCGGCATAGTCGATTACCTCAGAATCCGAAAGGATTTTTTCCGTCATCAATTTGGTGTGCCAGAACGTCGCCCACCCTTCATTCATAATCTTCGTCATTCCCTGGGGCGCAAAATAATAGGCTTCTTCCCGAATAATTGCCAGGACATCCTGCTGCCAGGGTTTTAACGGCGCATAGTTGAGAATAAAATTCAACACGTCCTTTTCCGGTTCCTGCGGAAAATTGCGCTGCCTTTCCTGATCCGCTTTGATCTTCAATTTCTGCTGTTCAATAAATTCAGGCGGATTAATGTACTTGTCCATATAGGGCTTACTGGCCAGTTTTTGAATATTCGTGTGATTTTCGATTTCTGCATCAGGGGCGGTTTTTTTCCGTTTGATGTAGGGCGAATAATAATCAATAAGGTTTTCAAGAGACAAACACGTGTCGATGAAATCCTCCACCGTCTCCGTTCCATATCGCTCAATGTAACGTTGGATTCGCGTCGCATGATTGGCCATTTCGTCCATCATGTGCCGATTGGTATGGGCAAACCAGGCATTGTTCTTGAAAAAATCGACGTGGGCATACACGTGAGCCATCACCAGTTTTTGATCCACCAGGTTATTCGATTCCAGTAGATAGGCGTAGGCCGGATCGTTGTTGATCACCATCTCGTAAATCCGGTGGAGACCGTAGGAATAGCTTTTCTGCATTTCTTCGTATTCCATCCCAAAACGCCAGTGGGGGTAACGGGACGGAAATCCAAGATAGCTGGCCACTTCGTTCATCTGATCAAAATCCAGCATTTCGAAAATCGTTTCGTAAAAGTCCAGACCCGCCTCCTTTGCAATTGCTTTAATCCGCTCCTGCCAGACCTGAAGTTCGGGAGAAAGTTTTCGTGTGTATCGTTTCATGGTATCCAACCTGTTTGATAGTTGTCCCTGTTTTTTAATCCGATTGGAAGTCAGCCGGCAACCAATGAAAGCCAATTTCTTCATTCTTCAGAAACGTCTCGATTCTTCCAGATTGGCCAACCCCCTTTTTTAAAAAATAATGACTTAATGGAGTTTCCACAAAACGCTGGATGGTGCGTTTCAGGGGACGAACCCCATATTTGTCATCGTACCCCCGCTGAGCCAAGAAGCGTTTTACATCAGACCCAAATTCAATTGCGAATCCCATTTTGGCCAGGCGCTGACGAAGTTCTTCCAAAAAGACATCCACTATTTTTTCCACATCTTCCGGGGGCAGCGCATGGAACAGAACAATCTCATCCAGACGATTCAGAAATTCCGGCGGGAATATTCTCTCCAGGGCCTTTCGCACCACGCGCCCCCTCTCTTTTTCTCTGGATTGAAAATCGCCTTTTGAAAAACCGATCCGGTGGTTTTCCTTTTCCAGATCAAAAGACCCCACATTGCTGGTAAGAATGATGATGGCATCCTGAAACGGAATTTTCTTTCCATGGCTGTCGTGCACAAAACCCTCATCAAGAACCTGAAGCAGCAGATTGTGCACACGCGGATGCGCTTTTTCGATTTCATCAAAAAGCACCACCTGCATTTTGCCCCGCGTCAGTGCGTCGGACAGAACACCCCCTTCTTCAAAACCAATATAGCCAGGAGGAGCGCCCAGAAGCTTGGCATATTCGTGCGGCTGTGAAAACTCCGAGCAATCAATTCGTACCATTTCCTCCTCATTTTCCAGAATCTGAGCACTGAGCGCTTTTGCCAGTTCCGTTTTTCCCACGCCCGTTTGACCAATAAACATAAAACTGCCAATCGGCTTTTCAGGATTTCTGAGACCCACCAGGGCACGCTTAACCGCATTTGCGACCTTTTTCACGGCTTCATCCTGACCAATCACGCGTTTTCTCAGTCGTTCTTCCAGATCAATGAGGTCAATCCGCTGGTGCGCGGACTGTTTCTTTTTTTCCAGGAGAAAAAGAGGCGCTTCCCTGTGTTGCTTCACAGAAAACGTTACCTTTTCAATATCCAGTGCCGGATTTATGGAAATGCAAATGGTGTACAATTCTTCTTCGGCACCCTCCAATTTATGGAACAAATCGCGTTTGGCTTTTCGGATAGCCGGCAGTACCTCATCATTAAAATTCACGACACAGGTGTTAATCACAAACTGAATGTACGAACGCCGATCCGTAAATTTAACCTCGCTGAAAATCTGATCAATTTCTTCCTGCGTAAATTCCCGAATTTTTACAAATTGGTTTATGCTCTTGAAATATTTTGCCTTCACATTTGAAACCAATTTCATACACAACACCTCACCTTTAGATTTACCCGAACAACAGGCCCCTTTTTCACTTGACCCTTTGACACATGCGTGAAAGTCGATGCCGCAATTGGTACAGGGCCTTTCCCGGCCCTGTTATTCATTTTTGAACGCGGCGAGTTGCATCCCATTTTCTACAGTCCCTTTCCTAAAAACGTCTTAATGGATGCATAAATGGCCTCCTTGTTGTCAATCTCGGAGGTAATTACATTCTCGTCATCCTCAAAATTCTCGCGGATTGTTTCGATAAACTGCCCCGAACCGTAGGCGCTCCACACCTGTCCGTAGGCGAAAAGATTGGAAACCGGTACCAGCTCTTCCTTCAGAATTTTCACACAGAGTTCGGAGTCGGATTCACCCCAGTTGTCTCCGTCGGAAAACTGGAAAAAGTAGATGTTCCAATCCTCCGGATTGTAGTCGGCTTTTACAATTTTTGAGGCCAATTTATAGGCAGATGAAATCACCGTTCCACCGCTTTCCCGAAGATTAAAAAAGGTTTCTTCATCCACTTCGTGCGCCGCAGCGTCGTGAACAATGTACCGGGTGGTTACCCCCTTGTAGTTCGCCTTCAGCCAGGTATTGATCCAGAAGGATTCCGTTCGCACAATGTCTTTTTGTTCACTGCCCATCGACCCTGAGACGTCCATAATATAAATGACGACCGCATTGGTCTCCGGAAGAGGCACCTCTTTCCACGAACGATAGCGCTTGTCTTCCCGAATGGGAATAATGGTTGGGTTCCTGGAATCGTAAGTATTCGATGTAATTTGCCGTTTTAATGCTTCACGGTACGTGCGCTTGAAATGCCGCAGCGATTCCGGTCCGACGGTCCGAATACTGGAATATTTTGCCTTGTTGGACACGATTTTGCTTTTCCCCTTGGGCTCAATCCGGGGCAATTGCAGTTCATCAGCCAGAATGGAAATCAGTTCGTCCAGCGTGATATCCACTTCAAGCATGTGTTCCCCGGGCTGATCGCCCGCCTGATCACTCCCCTGCTGTCCGTTAGGATCGACACCAATGGGCGTGCCGGGTTCTCCGGGCCCCTGTCCCACGCCTTCTTTTTGCTGCTGGCCATATCGAAAACGCGGGATGTTGATCTGCGGCACCGGAATACTCACGATATTTCGGCCCTTTTTCCCGATTAATTCGGAATGGGAAATATACTTCTTTAAATCCTTTCGAATAATCCCCTTCACAATTTTTCGAAAGCGCTGGTGATCTTTTTCTATTCGCTTAATCATGGATCGATTACTCTTCTTAATTTTCTCCTAAAAAAACTCAGCCACTAAAACTCCAGAATTCCAAGTTGTAATCGGTGCACCAAATCCACGGTACCAGAGACGGCCTCTCCCGGAGGGCAAGGAGAAACACATCCCTGGCACCTTTCTGGAACGCCAATTCACTTTTTTGCGCCCTTTCTGCTTGGATTGGTACAAACTGACGCTCAATCCGGACAGAACCGATTCACTTCCGATTAGGCATCGCCCTTAATGTCTCCGCGTGCAAAAATACTGGCTACATATTGAAGCACATCGGTGGCGCACTTGTCGCAGTACCCGTAATATTTAATCATTCGCGATTTTACCACATCAATCTTCTTCTGCGTTTCCTGATCGATCACATTCGAAACCAGACTGGTTAATTTAATGGAATCCTTCTGATCCTCAAAAAGCTTGAGTTCCAGCGCCTTTTGCAGGCGTTCATTGGTGCGGTAATCGAATGTTTTGCCATCCAGCGCCAAAGCCCCGATGTAGTTCATAATTTCTCTCCGAAAATCATCCTTCCGGCTTTCGGGAATGTCGATTTTTTCCTCAATGGAGCGCATCAATCGCTCATCCGGTTCTTCGGCCACTCCCGTGTAGGGATTTTTCACTTTCTCTTTCTGGGTGTACGCCTTCACATTGTCGATGTAATTGGAGCACAATCTCGAAAGCGCTTCCTCATCCGCGGCTATGGCCCGCTGAACCTCATTTTTCACAATATCGTCGTACTCCTCTTTTACCACGCTCAACAGCTCCCGATAGCGTTTCTTCTGTTCTTCAGCCGTAATCAGGGAATGGTGCTGGAGCCCCTCTTCCAGCTCATTCAGAACCATAAAGGGATTGACGCATCCCTCCATTTCGTTCACAAGGGCATTTGAGATCTTGTCCTGAACATACCGTGGAGAAATTCCATCCATTCCTTCCCGCACGGCTTCGGCTTTCAACTCTTTGATGCTGTCCTCGGTAAATCCGGGCAGCGTTTTTCCGTTGTACAATTTCAGCTTCTGCATTAGCGTGAGCTGGGCCCGTTTGGGCTCTTCCAGGCGCGTGAGCACCGCCCACATGGCTGCCATTTCGATGGTATGGGGCGCAATGTGCTTCCCTTTGATTTTGTCGGAATTAAAATCCTTTTCGTAGATTTTAATCTCGTCATCCAGCTTGGTAATGTACGGCACATCAATTTTTACCGTGCGGTCACGCAGGGCCTCCATGAATTCGTTATTCTGAAGCTTTCGATATTCCGGTTCGTTGGTGTGGCCGATAATGACTTCATCAATATCCGTTTGGGGAAATTTTTTCGGCTTGATTTTGTGTTCCTGGGACGCGCCCAGCAAATCGTACAAAAACGCCACATCCAGCTTCAGCACCTCGATAAATTCCACCAGGCCCCGGTTGGCTACGTTGAATTCCCCGTCAAAATTGAAGGCACGGGGGTCCGAATCTGAGCCGTAAATGGCAATTTTGCGATAGTTAATGTCGCCGGTTAACTCTGTGGAATCCTGGTTCTTTTCATCTTTAGGCTGGAATGTGCCAATTCCCAGACGATCCTTTTCAGACAGAATGAGCCGGTTAACCTTCACATCCTGAATAACGCGATTCCAATCGCCGTCGTATTGTTTCATTTTTTCCTGATACATAAACCGGCAGAACGGGCAGAGTTCGCCCTCGATGTGAATGTGTTTGGTTTCCGGATTCTTGGAATGAAATTCCTTTAAGAGCTCCGCCCGGAATTCAAGGGGAATCAGGTGCAGCGGCTCTTCGTGCATGGGGCATTCCAGCCAAACTTCCCGTCCGTTTTCATCCTCATCGCGCCAGGCGTAGGAATAGAGAGCGCCTTCAGGCGTACGGGTGTAATCCTCCAAACCCTTTTTCAGAAGGCGAACAATGGTGCTCTTGGAACTTCCTACCGGTCCGTGAAGCAGCAATACACGGTTTTGCGTGCCATAACCCTGCGCAGCCGATTTAAACAAGTGAACCAATTTCATCAGAGACCGTTCCAATCCAAAAACAGCATCTTTGCCGTTATGAAGCGGATCGTCAAAAAATTTATAATGAATGATTTTTTCACGCAGATCGGTCATCTCCTCGGAGCCGTACGACAGGATCATATCGTAAATGCGCTGAAAGGCCGTGCGAATCACTTTTGGATTTTCTTCCACAATCCGCAAGTAGTCATAAAAACTCCCTTCCCAATGAAGTTCACGATAGGCTCCTGACGTCTTTTGCAGTTCCTGAACCATTGAGGCCAATGGAGATACGAATTTTTGTGGGTTGTTTTTCATGGTTTGCGTGTTTGAATTCATTTTTCAGCCCCTCCCTTCACTTTTGGGGTTTCTCAAACGTTTACTACTTTTTCATTTGCGTGTACACTTTTGCAACCGAATGTCTTGCAGATCGAACAATGACCTCACGCATCATCGAACACTCATGTCGAAGGTGTGGAGCCATTTGTCGAATTCTGATTTCGATCCTGCACGGAAAAATAAATTCCTGCATCCCTGCATTTGCAACACCGTGCACATGTCAGAAATACCAGATCCTGCAAATAATGACAAGAAATCCGCCTGCCGGCGAAATAGGTGTTGGGAGTAATTTTGAAGGACAACTCGTTTGGAACTAACTGTACAACCAGAAGAATTTTTTTGGATTGATTGAGGAAATTTTAATCCAGACTGCAGATGAGACTACCATTCAAAAATACGACCTGAAAGCGACCAGGCGAATCTAACGGAATTTGTCCTCAAAATCTCCCGGCATTTGAAAAACCATATTTTTCAAGTGCAATTTAGGTACATGCTCCTCTTTTTGGTTCGATGCATTCGGAATACAAACATTGAACACCTATGTTTAATAATCTATTCGACCCGTTTTTCAAAATCTTTAACAAAAAATATTTTTTCGGTATAAACGAACAAAAAAAGCCGAATCCAAACTTCAATTCGGCTTTCAAAGAACACGTTTATAGTCCCCCACTTTGGTTAATTTAGACTAAAAAATAATCAATTGGTTCCCGTTTGTCAAGTATTTTTTTATTTTTGCTGCTGAAACTGCTGCAGCTGTTTCAGCCCGTTTTGCATCATGTTTTCCATTGAAATCACCTGAAATCCCGCAGGAACCTTAAACATATCTGCTGAGACGGACTGCTTTTTCATTGAGACAAACTCTTCAAAGTGAAATTCGGAGTTGTTCTCCACCCACTTTTTCAGAACCGGAAATTTGTCTGTTTTCTCGAAAAATTTGGATTCGTTATCTTCCATTTTTTTGCTCTTTTCCAGAGCCTTTGTCATTTCTTCCATCGATTGGTACAATTGTCTGAGCGTTTGTGTGGGTGTTGCCAACCAGACTTGCAGGGGATTTCCGTCTTTATCGGTACCCTCATACAACTCACACTTAAAACCGTTGATCTTTTTCTTTTTACCCGTCGGTTTCAGAGAAAACAGATCGTTCTCTTTTTCCGGTTGGTTTCCCTGCATCATCTGCTTCATCGCGCTGGCATCCAGCCCAAAGGCCTTTCCCATTTGTTCAGCCACGCTGTTCATGGCTTTCATCATTTTACCCACATCAATCACTATCGCCTTTTTCTCTTTCCAGGAAATGGTGGTTAGTTTTTGCGCTTTCGAATCATAAATGACAGCCGTTTTCCCCTCGCTTTCATTCATGTCCGTACGCAAAAGATTTCCTTTCACCCAAATTGTGGCCGTGTTTACACGAACTCCGGGAGCGGATTCGCCAACTTCCTTCATCACCTGACGGTATGTATCAAATGAAACAGCCACGGCTTTTTTCGCAAACGCGGGGGTCGCCTGCACAGCACCCAATCCCGGAACCTCCACTTGCCTCAGATTAATCCGGCCGTCGCGAAAAATCAGTTTTCCCTCAAAACCACCCGCTTGTGCCTGAATGCTCAGGACTAATGCCATTCCTAAAATAACTATCCCAACCAACCAATCTTTTCTTTTCATGGAATATACTCTCCTATTTTTTTAATGTGTAATGATTATTTTCTTTGTAACTATGGTCCCATTTACTTTTGCACGTAAAAAATAGATCCCTTCCGGCATCCGCTCACCCTGCATATTTCGCTTATCCCAGGTCAATCGGTAGAGACCGGGACGGGAAAAATCTCCCTTAAATATCCACACCTTCTGCCCCAGCACATTGAAAATGGCCAGGGTGGGTCGGCGGGTGTCGGTTGACCTCTGGCTCAACCAGATCTCCACCGGCCTGTTTTTGTCAAGTCCGCTCGGATTTGGAAAAGGGTCAGTTAGAACAAAATTCGCAGGTCTCGTTCCGGAACGATTTCTTTCGTGAACACCTGTGGTTAACGGATTTCGTCCGCCCGAATGGTGGTAACGATTAGCAAATTCCTGCCAGTAGAAGTCCGCAATTTGGGCATTATGAACGATGACGATATTCTCGTTATTGTAATTCTCTGCGGACGTTGTCCAGTTGTAGGATCCCGTTTCCACCAGCGGGTCCGAATCCGTGTGACCATCCGCAATCATATATTTATGATGAAGCGTGCCTGATTCGCCGTACAGAAGCACATCGATGTTGTTGGATTTTAAATAGCGATATTGGCTGTAGGAATTGTTCTCCTCTCCCCGGTCCAGAACACCGGCTATCGTAACCCCCTGGCGCACCTTTGCATTGATCAGGGCATTCCGGATAGAATAGCGTGTAAAGCTGAGAAGGGCGAATTCAATGTTATTCTCCGCCGATTGAATGGCCCCAATGATGTGATTTTCAACATGATCCCCAGGGCTGAAATAGGCTTCCACCCGAATGCCGTTTACATCCACTTCGTGAGGGGTGTTGTCCGTTTTCTGCTGCCCAAACCGGGATGAATCGGCGTTGGGGGTATCCGTTACACTGCCCCACATCTCATTAAATTCCATCGTGTAAATTTTGGCCAGGGATTCATCCTGAATGAGAATGGCGTTTTCCGCGTTATCATTGGTGGCTTGCGTTGTAAAATTGTACGATCCCGTCCACACCCAATCATCCGAAAAAGACGTGGTGTCCCTGGCATCAAAAATCACAAACTTGTTATGCTGAAGGCCCTTTCCGTCATTGTGGGTTCCGAAACTGTCATCAATCACCCGAATGCCAAAGGATTTGATGCGCTCCACGGCCGATTGGTGATGGCCGTCGTCGTAAATGAACCGTACCCTGACGCCTCGTTGCTTGGCTTTCACAAGGGCATTGGCCACATCCGAAAGATTCAGGCTGTAGGCGCAAAAATCGATGCTGTGTTGGGCCTGATTGATGCGATCAATCAAGGCCAGATACGGTTTTTGATTTCCGGCAGCCGGTGCAAACAACGCCCGGGTCGTGTCAACGCTTTTTGTAAAGTAGACGTGCATTTCTCCTGTAGATTCCCGATGAGAAGCGGTAATGACCATCCAATCCCGGGAAGAAACCGTCTCTGAATTTGAAGAAGCCACCACTTTAATATGATAAACTGTTCCCGGCCACAAATTCGAAAGTGTCACCTGGTGAAACCCCTGAAACTCCGATTCCTCTATTTTACCCATCTCATAAGCTTCTGTTTTTCCATAATAAACAGTGCCTTTTGCTGATGTGTTGGTCCCCCAGAAAAGGGTCAGATAGGTTCGGCCAATTTCATTTAATTGAGGCGGCTGAGTAAATTCCAGAGATTGTACCCCTGCAAATCCCATATTTGCGGATAACAAAAATATTATCAAAACAACTTTTTTAAGCATCTATTTAGATCCTCTAAATTTTACCGGCGTTTCGGCAAGTCATTTTTGTAATCTTTATCATTGCCGGTTTTATCCAATACTTTATTATTTATGGAGCTATACATAGTTGTCGAATCCTCTTTCGGCGGATTTGACCCTGCTCAATGGATTCCCCACCGTTTACGCTTTTTTGTGGATATTGAAAAAGAAAATACAAACAAATTTCTCCCCTCCCAGAGAAACATTTACTTTTGAACAACCCTGTAAAAATCCCCTCTTGAGAGGGGTGTCCCCGTCAGTTGGTGGGGACGGGGTGTGTGATCTTGTTCCTCGAAGAATCATTGTGTGAAAAATTAAGATTGAAAAAACA
>JAADHR010000093.1:0-29537 GCA_013151735.1 Calditrichota bacterium
ATTGAGACACCGCTCTTACCGAACCTTTGCTTCCTCCCGGTCAACGACCATGGCCAGCAATTCGGCCTGCGCCACCAAATCACCATCCACAAAGGCCTTCCCCGACATTTTTGATGTGGTGCGCCGGTACTTGATCATTTCCAGTTCGAAGCGGATCTGGTCTCCGGGACGCACGGGTTTCCGGAATCGCACATTGTCCATCCCCATAAAATAGATCAATTTATCCTTTGGAGAATCCTGGGAATTCAGCAGCATTACGCCGCCCACCTGAGCCATGGCCTCAACAATCAGCACACCCGGCATGATGGGTTCCCCGGGGAAATGTCCCTGGAAGAAAGGCTCGTTAATGGTTACATTTTTAATGCCCACCACCCGCTCCTGCGGAATAAAATCGATAATTCGATCCACAAGCAAAAACGGATAGCGGTGGGGTAAAATCTTTTGAATGGCCGAGATATCCAGCGCGTAACCGCTCTCTTTCAGAGGCTGGTATTTTCTCGTAATGAGCTTTTTTTCATAAATTTTCTTGATTTTTTTGACCAGTTCAACATTGGCTTTGTGCCCCGACCGGGCGCACAAAACGTGGGCCTGAATCGGGATTCCGAGCAGTGCCAGATCACCAATGAGATCGAGTGCCTTGTGGCGGACGGGTTCATTTTTAAACCGCAGTTGTTTGTTGTTGAGAATACCATTCGTGCTCGGCTGAATATCTTCTTTCAAATTCAGCATGTTGCGCAGTTGATCCAATTCCGAGCGGTTCAGTTCGCGGTCAATAATCACGATGGCATTGTCAAAATTTCCGCCCTTGATCAGGCCCTGTCTGGCAAGCTCCTCTACCTCGTGCAGGAAAACGAAGGTGCGGGCAGGCGCAAATTCGGTCACAAACTCCTCAGACAGCGAATACATGGACGTGTACTGGGTTCCAAGTGCGGGATTTTTGTAATCCACCATAAACGTAATCCGAAATTCGTCGGACGGGAAAACAACGATGTCCACTCCCCGGTCTTCCTCCGAATAGGTAATGGTTTCATCCACAACCAGAATTTCTTTGGGTGAATCCTGCTCTTCGAAACCCGCTTCCACCAATTTTTCCACAAACGGCATGGCCGAGCCGTCTCCCACCGGGGGCTCGTTTCCGTTGAGTTCAACAAAAACATTGTCGATTTCAAGGCCGAAGATCGCTGCCAAAACGTGCTCCACCGTGTGCACCTTGACCCCATTGATTCCAATCGTCGTTCCCCTTGAAATATCCACAACGTACTCAATGACCGCCGGTATTTCAGGCCGATTCGGTAAATCTGTGCGAACAAACCGGACACCCGTATTAATGGGTGCCGGTTTGAAGGTTAATGTCGTGTTGTTCCCTGTGTGAAGTCCAACACCCGAAAGCGAAACGGGTTTTTTAATCGTACGCTGATTCTTTAGCATTTTTCCTCTGACTATTTTTGCCTACAAATTTTTCTTCGATTCAAGTAATTCCAGACGCCGTTCCAGAGCCTTGATGCGTTTCACTAATTCCGGTAATTTTTGGACGTTGGCCTCTATTTTAAGCTGGCTTCGGTGCTCCCGGGCCGGATATCCCGAATAGACCCTGTTTCCCGGCACGGACTTGGTCACGCCCGCCTGTGCGCCGAACATGCTTCTGTCTCCAATCGTAATGTGACCCACAAATCCCACCTGGCCGCCAACAACCACATGATTGCCAATCTTCGTGCTTCCGGAAATACCGCTCTGTGCGGCAATGACCGTGTGTTCTCCGATGGTCACATTGTGGCCGATTTGGATCAGATTATCCAGCTTCACCCCTTTTGAAAGCCGGGTTTCGCCCAGCGCCGCCCGGTCAATTGTGCAATTCGCCCCAATCTCCACATCGTCCTCAATAACCACCCGGCCGATCTGAGGGATCTTGTGGTACACACCGTCCTTGGGGGCAAAACCGAAACCATCGCTGCCAATGACAGCCCCGGAATGAATAATCACGCGGTCGCCAATCGAAACCCGATCGCGAATGCTGACATTGGGGTAAATGGTACACTTTTCTCCGATTTGGGACTGACGGCCGATAAAGGTGTGAGGAAAGATCACGGTTCCGTTTCCGATGTGCACGTTATCTTCCAGAACCACAAAGGCACCGATGGAGACCTCCTTTCCCAGAGTGACCTCTTCTCCCAAAACAGCCGTGGGGTGAACACCGCACGGCTGATCCAGGGTTAAGGGAACCATTTGCTGTAAAACCTGGGTGAATGCAAAATAGGGGTCGTCCACAAAAATCAGAGCTGCGGACGATTCCCATTTTCCCTGAGGAACCAGCACCGCAGCCGCTTTTGTTTCCTTTAAAAATTTAGCATATTTGGGATTGGCCAAAAACGTAAGGTCGTGGGTTTTAGCGGATTCAATGGGGGCAACACCCGTAATGTCCACATCCGCCGCCCCGTAAACCGTTCCGTTCACCAGCCTGGCAATTTCAGAAATGCGCATGGGTCCTGCTTCTTATTTTTTCGTTGAAGAGGTGCCCGCACTCTTATTCAACTCTTCCAGAACCTTGTCTGTCAAATCCGGTTGCTTCTTGCTTGCGTAGACAATATTTCCCTGAACGGTGTCAAAAATGTAGTCAAATTTTTCTTCTTCACCGATCTTTGTAATGACCTGGTTGATCTGCTGAATGATAGGCTGCATTAATTTCTGATTTAATTGATACAACTCACCGTTCTGTCCCCATTTTTGCATCTGGAATTTCTGAATTTTCAGATACAGGTCCTGTATTTCGCGCTGTTTTTCTTCTTTCTTGGCATCACTCAACAGCAGCTTTTGGGCATCCAGCTGATCCTGTAAATCTTTCAGCTGTTTTTGCATGTCCTGCATTTCCTGCTGCCATTTGGCATTTTGAGCATCCATTTTTTTCTGTGCGTCAATGGATTCTTTGTAATTTGCCAGTATTTTTTGTGAATCAACATATCCGATTTTTAACTGGGCAAAAGCTGACCCCATGACTCCCAGGGTTAAAAATGTGGCCACAACTAAAAAAGCCAAACTTTTCATTGATCTTCTCACAACTACCTCCATTTTTTATTTTAGATGATTACAGGAACGGGAATGATTTTTCTTCCGCCTAAGCTTCCCGGCCTCACTTTCTCAAATATTAAAATCCTCGTCCGAACACAAAATGCGGCTTCCACTGTCCCTTAATATTTCCGTACTTATCCACATTGTCAAAACCGTAGGCATAATCGAAACCGATCATTCCGATCATCGGCATAAACACGCGGACCCCCACGCCAACGGACCGCCTCAAATCAAACGGATCGGTATTGCTGAGGCTCGACCAGATGTTTCCGGCTTCGGCAAACACAAGACCGTAAGCCGTCGGATTGGAAACAATCGGAAATCGAATTTCCAGGGATTGCTTGAACATCGTGCGGCCGCCATCGGAGTAGACGGTTCCGCCTGCCAGGGGGTCATCATACCCGCGAAGCGGGATAGACCGGGATAAACCGTCGCCGCCGAGGAAAAACAGGTCTAAATACGGAATCCGGGAGGATTTGGTGAATCCGTCCATGTACCCCATTCGGGTCTCCGAATGAAGCACCAACTTCCAGAAAAACGGGAAAAACCAGTTGATCCCGAATTCGGTCTTATAGTAGTCTACGTTTCCACCCAGAACACCGCCGGCCACTTCCGTGGAAAAATTCATCTGCGAGCCCTGCGTGGGAAATTCCGGCCGGTCACGGCTGTCTCTGGACAAAATCTGTGTGACACTGCTGCTGGTGAGCGGCCAGTGTTCGGTAACAATTCCGTTCGGATTTCGCTCAATAATGTACTGTGAAAAATCCGACAGAGAGGTCTGGTCAATCCGGTAAACCCAGTCCCAGCGGAAATAATTGTCCGGCCAGGTAAGCCGGCGGCCAATCCGAAAAGAACCGCCGCGGCTGATCTGTTTGTAGCCGATGTAATACGCTTCCCGTTTGGTATCGTAGATATTAAACCCGGCCAGCGTCGGGGTATCGTTCAACCAGGGTTCCGTGAAGCCGATTTGAAAATCGCGGTAGTAGCGTCCGAACGTCCAGTTGAAATTCAGGCGCTGGCCATTTCCGAACAGGTTGTTCATGGCCACGCCCACGCTCCCGATCAAGCGGTCGCGCTCGCTCCAGCCGGCGGACATGTTGGCGGTATCGGTTGATTTTTCTTCCACCTTGAATTTCAGGTCGACATGAGAATCGTCCACCGGTTTCACATCGGGCACCACATTGCTGAAATAGTTCAGGATGAAGACTTCCCGCTGGCTGCGCATCAGGGCCGCCCGGCTGAAAGTGTCACCCGGGAAAATCCTTAATTCCCGCCGAACCACCTTCTCCTTTGTCTTCGTATTGCCGACAATATCGATTCGCCGTACTTTAACGGGATTTCCTTCCTGCACCTGAAAATTGATGTCCAATTCGTCCTTGCCTACAGGTGTTTCAATGGGAACCACCTGGGCAAAAATATACCCGCGGTCGTAGTACAATCCTCCGATTTTTTCCGAGACGGCCTTTTTAATGGCCTCCTGATTGTAATAGTCACCTTCGCTGAAGCCCAGCATGGAACGAAGCTGTTTGTCGCTGAAAAGCTTGTTCCCGCTGAATGTAATTTTCCGGATCCGATACCGGTTGCCCTCGTTAAGCGTAATGTCAATGAACATATTTTCGCGTTTTTTATCAAAATAGATAGAATCTTTTACGATTTCAGCATCGCGAAACCCCTTTTTGTGGTAAAAATCCAGGAGGTGTTCCTTGTCTTTCTCGTATTCCTTTTCATTAAAATCGCCACCAAACCACCACCAGCGATCTTCTTTTGTCTTCTTAAACTGTTTTTTCAGCTTGCCGTCGGAAAAGAATTTGTTCCCCTTAAAATCAATTCGCTTGATCTTAACCTTTTTCCCTTCCTTAATAATAAAATGAACGGCTACCTTGCGCCCCTTTTGAAGCGTGTCAATTTTGGTATTTACCTGAGCCAGCAAATAGCCTTTTTTGGAATAAAGCTTGAGTATCTTGCGCTTGGTTTGGAGAATCTGGTTTGGATTAATGACCTGCCCCGGATAAATCTCAATCTCATCCTTCAGGGCTTTTGTCTTGATCTTTTTATTCCCCTCAATCGTGTACTCTTTCAAACGGGGATATTCAGACAGCCGGATAATCAGAAAAACACCCTGAGGCATTTCCTTGTCGAGAATGATCTGGATGTTTGAAAAGATTCCCAGAGACCACAATTGTTTAACAGCGGATTGAATCACATCCCCGGTAATCACCCGGCCTTCAGATAATCCGGACGTTAATTTAATAATATCCGGATCGGCGGTCACATTTCCTTCGATGCGGACTCCCAGGATTTTTACTGACGGTTTTTCCTGAGAGAATAAATTACCCTCGAATACGAGAAATACCATTGCAAAAATTGAAATAAAAGTAATAATTTTTTTCCACAAATGCAACATTTTCAATGCCTCCATCGTGCCTTAGATTCCTATTCCCCAGCCCTTTCGAAAACGCGCCTGAGTTGGAGAACACCGATCAGAATGTGTGAAACCATTTTAACCCGCCGAAAGCGAATTAAAACATGAACGAATATCTTACCTGCAAACGTAAGTCCTGTTTATGTAACAGCAATAAACTATCGTAATTATACTGTAGTTCCAGAAGAAGGTTCGGTTTAATTCGATACTCAAGATCAAATGTGTGCTTAAGTCCTACACCTTTTTCCTGATACCGCGGGTCCAAACCCGCTTCGATCTCTCCAGAATATAATAAAAATAAATTATTTTTCAAATATTTTCCAATCGTAAGCTGCGTGCTTCGGAAGATCAGGTACCGCGGGTCAATCTGCCGGCTGTAATAAATATCCCGGTTGTAATTCAATTCAATCATATTTTGGGCAAAGCGCGACCGGAAACTCACCATATCCACATGAAGAGCGGCCTCCAATCGCCGTTCCACCGGGCGGAAGAGAGGTCTCAACAAAAGCCGGTCGGCGCTGATTCCGATTACATCGGTGGCCATGCTTCTCAACTTGGCATTACTTTTGGATGAATAGCCCAGCGAATAATAGCCCAGCGATGTGAGAATTTGACCTTCGGAGGTGCCGATATTGGGATTGTCTGTGGACAGGCGAAAATGGATCTGGCCCCAGCGCCCTCTTTCCTGCTCGATTTTCGTCACGGGGTCTACCGTGTAGAGCGTCAGATAAATATTGTACGGAAACCCTGTGGAATCGGTAACCGTTGTGCGGGCGCGACCGTAAATAATGGGCAAAATCTGAGAGCGGTCAAACTCAACCCCAAATTTTTCTACGGAGAAATTCAAATCCAGGTACTCAATGGTTCCGCGGGTCGATTCAATTTTCCCGACAATCCGAAAGGTTTGGTCCGAGATGGTCCCCGAAAAATGAAGGCCATTTTCCGGCGAGGTCACAATGGCATTAATCCACACCTTGTCCAGTAATCCTGCAATACTCTTCACATAATGAACATTTTTCTGAGGCATGACCGTTATGTCCCAGACCATCCGATTCAAAACATCGGTTATAAAATCCGGTTTTTCATTCTTTTTCTCGGTCTTCTTTTTTGCCTCATTAAATGGATAGGTGATATTTCCATCCCGGATGTACGCAAACCCGCGGAGCGTGGGGTGTTCAGATGGCCCGGCCAGATAAAAATATTCTTCGGGGGTCTTGCCCTTTGCAACAACCCATATTTTTTCGCCCTTTCCCATCATGCCGGGGATGTGAACCGGGATGCCTTTTTGACCGGTTCTCAAACCAATGACACCAAAATTCAGACCCCAGGAATGAATAATCAGCGGTTCCAGCGGCCGCCGCGACTTCAGGTCCTGACCAAAGGATTTCATAACAATCGGTTCCCCCGCAAGTTTGCCCGTTAAACGGAGAATATGAATGAATTGCCCTTCCGGTTCCAACCGCACCTGCCCCGCAAGATTTCGGGCAGGCGGAAGCACATCCTGAAAGTCGATTTCCCCCTTCTTAAAATCAACCGCTCCCCCTGTATAAATGGGAGCACCGTAGGTTCCGCCAATTGAAAAGGAAAATGCCGATTGACTGGCCGTCCGGCTGAAAAAGGGAATATTCTCCAGTAAAAGCGCCAGGAAATCTCCGTTCCCCTTTATTCGGACATCCATTTCCCGATTATTTGAGAATGGAAAAAACGCGGTCGAGTGAACGGTGAATTTATGTTCCCGGATGAGCGTCATTTTGCGAATCCGAATACCGGATTGCCCGCTTCCATTATTCACTTCCGAAGGATTCTTACCCAAATCCACCGACATTCGATCGTAATTGACAAAAAACAACCGCCCCTTCCGAAATTCCAGATGTCCCCGAATATCGGGCGATTCCCATCGATCCAGAAGCGATAGATCGAACGTAGACCGCCCCGACAAAAAATTAAAACGGCTGCCAAATAGCTGGGACAGAAATTTCATATCCACATTCTTCCCGTGGATTTGAAAATTCAGTTCCCGGTCGGAAATGTTGGTTTCACCAATAACGGCCAAAATCTGCTCGCGGTCCCGATTTAAAACCAACTGGTCGACCCGGAAAAGTTTTTCCGCAAACTCGAATGAAATCAGGCCGTTGTAATACCCGTATCCGTTAAATATCCCTTGTTTCAAATTGAGCTGCCCGACGACTTTGGGATCGGAAAGGGTTCCCCAAAGGCTGACCAGCCCCGTCATGTACCCGTGGACATTCAAAATCGGTTGCAGCAAAATTCCGTCAAAAACATGCGACAATTGCGCCCGGTCGATTTGAATTTGCGCCTTGATCGCCTGATTTTTTCGATTGAGTGTCCCGGTCATGTAATAGTAGTTCCCAAGCCGATACTCTTGAAGGGCAACGGTTTTGGGATCAATTTTAAGGTGGATATCGCCGGAAACAGCCGCCCCGGACAGGGGAAAGTATTGAATGCTTCCCGAAACCGTCGCCTCCCGATTCTTAACGGCGATTGCCCCGTCAACTTGAAAAAGGCTTGGAATCAGGCTTTCTGTGTTTTTGCGTTCGGCCACAACGGTGTAGGCATAGTTTGAATTTTGCCCGTTTATTTTCAGACTGACGGTGAGATGCTTCTTTAGATGTTTCTCAAAAGGCACGGGCAACACATCCCAGAAAGTTCCCCCCAAATGAAGGAGTTCCGCATCCAAAACGGGCTTGGGCTGGTTGTAAGCCAGGGTCAAGCGCCCCCTGAAAGTCCCCTTCGGTTCCTTAAGGGTAAGTTGAAAAAAGCGGTTTTGATAGGTTGAGGAACCTGCCACCTGCAGTGAATCGATTTTTTCACCGACCCCGGTCATTGAGAAGGCACAGGCATTCACCAGACTTCCCTTTTCAATCCGCAGGTTTCCGTTCAAAGAAAGAAGCAGTTTGTCCACATTCCGAAGCGGGGCCGTTTTTAAAAGGGGCAATATATCTCCGTGAATGCGATAGGCAAAAACAGCGTTTGCCTTTTTACCCGGTTGGGTCAGATGCCCTGAAAGGGTTGCCCGGAGCTCCCGCGACTTTAGCACGGCATGTTTCACGGAAAGTTTCGATTTTTTCCACGAAAATAAAATCGCCGCCCGATGCACCGGAAGGCCATTGAACGACAAACCGGCTCCGAACAGGCTTCCGGAAATTTCAGGGTTGGACGCCGCTCCGGATACCTGCACGGTCGCCCGAACGGTGCCCGCTATCTTTCTTTTCCAGCGCGGAGCCACAGTTTTCAGAATGTCCCTTACTTTAAAAGCCTCCGAAACCAGCGACAAATGAAGATTCGGATTCAAAATATTTGTAATCTTTCCCTCTACCCGAATCTGTTTCCCCAAAACGTCCTGGGTAGCCTCGATCAGCTCTGCATTCCAGTGTCGGATTTTAATCGTATATGAAAGATTCCGAACCGGAATTCTTCCATTAAGAAAATCCACATCCACCTTGCGTAATTGAACGCTTCCGGACAGATTCAGTTTTTGGGGTAATTTCGGATTCTTTTCGGTCAAAAGAAGCCGTCCGCTCATTTCCCCTCGTCTGATCTTGAACTGCCTCAGGATTTTTTCGGGAAAGGCCTGAGTCAGATTCGAATTAATAATATTCAGCCGCAGGGAATCCAAAATTCCCCGTTTTACATTGATTTGCCCGTTTACCCCCAGATTGTCCTGCCTGGCCCCCAAAAATCGTCCATTCATTCGAACAATGGCTTTTGAAAGATTTTCGGTATTAATCCACCCATCCAGATTTTGAATAATCTCGTGTGTTTTTCCGCTCGAATCCTGAATGCCCACGACGCCCTGAGTCATCACAATTCTCCCAACAAATTTAAAATCGATGAGCCGCTGACGATATTTGTCAGGCAGCGTTTCTTTTGTTAGAGAATCGACCGAGGCCTTTTTTCCCTTTTGGGTGTAGGTAAGCATGTGCGGCGAATATTTAAATACAAACCGGGGATGATCAACCACAATGTCCGAAATAAATCGCAGGGGATTAAAATTGTATTTCAGAAGGTTGAACAGATTAAACCCTAAACGCAAATCTTTTACATCAACGATGTAGGGCTGGTTTTCCCATTCAATTTTAATCCCTTTGAGGTGAATTGTGCCTAATTTAACTTCCAGTTTTTCGATGGACACATTTCCTTGTACATTTGGCTTTATTTCACCAAGCAGGAGTGTCAGGAGACGATCGTTAATTGAGAAGATCTTCCAGGAGAGTTGAATACCCACCACAACAACTAAAAAAACAATTAACGAAATAAGAACCCATTTGCGCGATTTCATAGATTTATTTGTAAGGATAAACGATTGTGGACAACCTGATTCACAGTTAAACCATCACCCATTGTGGGTGTGAACTTTGGAAAGCGGGGGATGCAATTGTTCACTTACCAATCCAAACCGGCGCTCTCTTTTTTGGTAAACTTGAATGGCCTCATAAAGTTCCTTCCGGCGGAAATCAGGCCAGTACACGTCCGTGATGTACATTTCCGTGTAAGCCATCTGCCAGAGCAAAAAATTACTCACGCGTAATTCACCACTGGTTCGAATGAGCAAATCCGGATCGGGCAGGCCCGCCGTATAGAGATAATTCGAGAACAGGTTTTCATCAATTTGCTGAGGAGAAATTTTCCCGGATGAAACCGCTTTTGCAATTTTTTGAACCGCATCCAGAATCTCGCGCCTTCCACTGTAACTCAGCGCAAGCACCAATTTAAGTCCCGTGTTATTTTTGGTCTTTTCAATCCCATCTTCCAGGCTCTTGCGGGTCGTGTCCGGAAGGTCTTCCAAATGACCAATGAGGAGTAATCGAACATTATTTTTCTGAAGGTCTTTGATTTCCTTCTTAATGGTGCGCACAAGAAGCGTCATCAAATAGGAAACCTCCTCCTTTGGCCGTTTCCAGTTTTCGGTGGAAAAGGTGTAAAGCGTCAACACCTCTATCCCCAGTTGTCCACAGGCTTCCACCACATCCCGGACGGAATTTATCCCTTCACGGTGTCCGGCCACTCGGGGCAATCCGCGCTTGCGCGCCCATCGCCCGTTTCCATCCATAATAATGGCAATATGCCTGGGCAAATTTCCGGCTTGTTTAAGCCGCATTTGAATTTTTTTATCCCAATCAGCCAATTAATTCTCCAGAATGTAACTTAATAAATTTAATGAAATTTTCATTAAAATCAAGTAAAATCCGCTATTTGATAAACTAAATAACAATTATCCTCTTGTCCCCGGATCTGTCTGGCCCGGGGTTTCAATGTTCGGTTTTCAAATCATCAATTCACCCGCCGAAATGCCCCATTTTCATAGCGCAGAAGAACCATCCCCGAATTCACCCGGCTTCCGTTTGAAAATTTAAAGGTGCCGTGCAGGCCCTCAAAGGTGTCCGTTTTTTTCAAGGCCTTCAGTACATCCGCTGTTGTGTAATTCCCCGCACCGATTACCTTCAAGAGGAAACGCATGGTGTCGTAACCCAAAATGGAAAACTTGGAAGGGGATGACTTAAATGTCATTCTGTACTGATTCTTGAACCGTAAATAGGGCAGGTCATTTTCGTTTACGTAAACATCCGTTGTGAAAATGACGCCATTTATGTACCGGTTGTTATCGTTCAAGATGTTGATATCCTTCCAGTAATCCCCGCCAAGGATTTGCGATTGGATATTGAACATGGCGTATTGAGGCGCAATATATTTGATATCCTCCGTGTAAACCGGCAAAAAGATGCCATCGATCGAGGTTACGGGAACGGCTGTGGAATCGGCCAGCTTTTTAATGACCCGGTTCTGATTTTTTTCGCGGCGAATTACTTTTTCAATGGCAAACAGGGAATCGATCTGCGGGTCAGCGTAATTGGGGTACGCCGCCCGAAGAGAATCCCACACCATTTTTTCAAGGCCCACATTCCTGATGTGAGAGAGCTGCTTTTTAAAATCCATGGCGCCTTCATAGTACCAGGTTTCTGCCAGGATTTTCCCGCCAAGCTGATCAATCGTGGCTGCAAAACTGTCGGTGATCTGTTTTCCGTATTCGTCCGCAGGAGCCAAAATGGCAAATGTTTTCAGGTGCAGTTTCTGAATGGCATATTCGGCCAGGATTTTGCCGCGGATGTCAATATTTCCGTCCATCTGGAATACATTTTCTCCCAGGTCCGCGATGCCGTTTTCGGTACCGGTAGGAGCCAGCATGGGAATTGGCCCATAGCTTGAAACCGCCGCAATGGCGGCCGTCGGATTGCTTTCAAGCGACCCCAGGAGGGCAAGTGTTTTTTTACTGGCCACCAGTCTCTGGGTGGTTTTTAGAGCCTCAACGATGTTTCCGCGGGAATCGAAAATCTCCAGGTGAATATTCGTTCGGGCATGGCTGTTTTTCCAGGTATCGTAGGCCATTTGAATCCCGTTGGCGACGTCCCTGGCCTGCTCGCTGTAGAACCCCGTGAGCGGAAGAATCACCCCAATTTTCAGGGCAAGGGTCGGGCTTTCGGCCAGAATTTTTTTCAATGCCAGAGCCTCGGTCCTCAGAGGGCTGTTGGGAAACGCCTTCAAAAAGGATTCTGTTTTCTTTTTGGCCTGTTGGTAGTCTCCCACTGCAATCAGCTTTGACGCCTCCGCCAGCATCCAGACGGGTTTCAGATTAGACGATGAATACTGGTTTTTTAAGTCCGAAATATCGGAAAGGGCGTAATGTGAAACCACAATTTTATAGGCGATTTTTTCCGATTGCTGCACCAGGGTTTTGTTTTTGCTGTCATCGATGATCTTTTGAAGCAATTCCAGGGTTTTCGGAATATTATTCTGCTGATAAGCGATTGCGGCTTCCAGAAAAAGCGCATCGTAACGGTATTTCGATTTTGGAAATTCCTGCAGTAATTGTTTAAGTGCCTCGTTGGCCTCTGCATATTTTTTTTCGTGAAATCGGGCACGGGCAATCAGGTAAAGGGCTGAACTCTTTCGGTGGTTTTTGGGAAATAGAATCAACATGTTCTGCAGTTCCCAGGCCGCCACGTCGTACCGGCCGCTTTTAAACAACTGAAGTCCTTTCTGATAGGCCTTTTCCACCTCCGGATTGACTTGAGCCTGCAACTGGTGGTTGGGTACGGCAAAGGCGTTGAATGATGAATGTAGTAAGAAAATAAAAATTAGTGCAGAAATAACCCGTTTCATATGGTCTCCCAACTGTTTTACACTGACATCCCTATTCAAATTTATGGCAGGATTTTTCCCTTTAGTCAAAATTTGCATGACAGAAATCAACCGAAACCGGAAACACCGGAAAAATCACAAATTTCCCCGTGAAGGGGGCTGTCTTATTCAACTGTGACACTTTTGGCAAGGTTTCTGGGTTGATCCACATTACACCCGCGCAAAATAGCCACATGATACGCCAGAAGCTGCAGCGGAATAATCGTCACCAGCGGAGACAAAAACTCCAGGGTTTCCGGCACGTAAATCACGTGATCGGCCTTTTCTTTGATCGTGTCGTCCCCTTCCGTGGCAATCGCGATGACCCGTCCCCCACGAGCTTTTACTTCTTCAATATTGCTGATAATTTTTTCGTAGGTGCTGTCCTTAATGGCAATAAAAACCACCGGCATATTTTCGTCGATTAACGCAATCGGGCCGTGTTTCATCTCGGCTGCCGGATACCCTTCCGCATGAATGTAGGAAATTTCCTTCATCTTCAGGGCCCCTTCCAGAGCGACCGGGAAGTTGTACCCCCGGCCCAGGTAAAGGAAATTCCGGCTGTCCACAAATTTTTTGGCAATCTCCCGAATGGAGGCATTGGCCTTCAGAATTTCCGATATTTTGTCGGGAATGGACTCCAGTTCCACCAAAATCCGGCGGCCTTCTTCCTTGCTCATCCATTTTTTCCGGGCCATTAAAATGGCCAGCATGGTCAGGGTGGTCACCTGCGCGGTAAAGGCCTTGGTCGAAGCCACCCCCACTTCGGGTCCGGCATGCAGGTAAACGCCGGCAACGGTTTCGCGGGCAATACTGCTGCCAACCACATTACAGATTCCAAATACGGGCGAACGCCGTTTTTTGGCTTCCCGAAGCGCGGCCAGGGTGTCCGCTGTTTCGCCGGACTGGCTGACAACAATCACCACGGATTCCTGATCCAGGACGGGATTCCGGTAACGAAATTCGGACGCATAATCGACCTCAACCGGGATCCGAAGAAAATCTTCCAGAATGTACTCGCCGATGAGCGAGGCGTGCCACGACGTTCCGCAGGCGGTCAGTAAAATGCGCCGGGCATCCAGAAGCTGCTGCAGATGGTCACTCAGGCCCCCCAGCCGAACCGTTCCATTCTCTACCTGAACCCGGCCGCGCATGGCGTCGCGAAGGGTTTGAGGCTGTTCGAAAATTTCCTTCAGCATGAAATGATCAAATCCGCCCTTTTCCAGGCGGTCCAAATCGAAGGAGATTTTTTCCACATGCTTATTGGTCCGCTGATTCCGAATCGTTTTGGTTGTGTAACCGTCCCGTGTCAGCACGGCCAGTTCTCCGTCATCCAGATACACCACATCCCGCGTGTACTTGATGATCGCTGTTGCATCCGAAGCGGCCATATTAGCATGACTTCCCACCCCAATCAGCAGGGGACTTCCATTTCGGGCGGCAATAATACGATCCGGTTCTTTGGCCGAAACAACCAGAATGCCGTAGGTTCCGATAACCTCCGAAATGGCATACCGAACCGCCTTCTCCAGATCACCGTCATAGAATTCCTCAACGAGATGCGCCAAAACCTCCGTATCTGTTTCAGATTGAAACACATGCCCCTTGCTCTGCAATTCCTGACGCAAACTGGCAAAATTTTCAATGATTCCATTATGGATAATGGCAATGCTTCCGGTGCAGTCCGTGTGGGGATGGGCATTTGCCACGCTGGGCACCCCGTGCGTGGCCCATCGGGTGTGTCCGATTCCAAGTGTTGAATCGATTGGAGCATTTTTTAACGATGCTTCCAGATTTGAGATTTTCCCCAGCTGTTTCTCTACAAAAACCTGACGGTTGTTAACAACCGCTACTCCTGCCGAATCGTAGCCTCGATATTCCAGCCGCTTTAAGCCATCAATTAGGATCGGGACGGCTTGTTCCGTGCCAATATAACCGACAATTCCACACATAAGAACCCCTTAATTTGATGTATCCGTTTCAAGGCTTTATTCCCACTCAATGGTACTGGGTGGTTTCGAGCTGATATCGTAAACAACGCGATTGACACGTGCAATTTGATTAATAATCTGATTGGAAACGCGACCCAGCAAATCGAACGGCAGCTGCGCCCAGTCGGCCGTCATGCCATCCTGGCTGGTGACAGCCCGCAGGGCCACTACATTTCCGTAGGTCCGCTCATCCCCCATCACGCCCACAGATTTTACGGGCAGCAAAACCGCCAGGGCCTGCCAGACTTTTTCGTACCACCCCTGTTCCCGCAGGGTGTTTATAAATATGTCGTCTGCTTCACGCAAAATATTCAGTCGTTCTTCGGTAATTTCACCCACAATTCGGACGGCCAATCCCGGCCCCGGAAAAGGGTGCCGGTTCAAAATGTCATCCGGAATCCCCAAAAGAGCCCCGATTTTTCGCACCTCATCCTTGAACAATTCCCGCAGGGGCTCGATTAATTTAAACGACATCTTCTCAGGCAATCCTCCCACATTGTGGTGGGATTTAATAGAGGCCGAGGGGCCCACCGTGGACACGCTTTCAATGACATCCGGGTAGAGGGTTCCTTGCGCCAGAAATTCCACATGACCCAGTTTTTTTGCCTCGGCTTCAAAGAGCCGGATAAAAACCTCGCCGATAATTTTCCGCTTTTTTTCGGGATCCACCACCCCTTTAAGGCGATCCAAAAAATCACGGGAGCCATCCACAAAATGCAGTTGGATATTCAATTGCTTGCGAAAGAAATTCTGCACCCATTTGGCCTCCCCCTTTCGTAACAGACCGTTGTCGATAAAAATGGCCGTCAACTGATCCCCAATAGAACGATGCAATAATTCTGCCACAACTGTAGAATCCACGCCTCCGCTCACCCCGCAGATCACACGGCCGGACCCCACGGTTTTACGAATCGAGCGAATGGTTGTTTTTAAAAAGGATTCGGGAGACCAGTTTCCCTCGCACCTGCACACATTAAACAAGAAATTGCGGAAAATTTCCATTCCCTGCAGGGTATGAACCACCTCCGGATGAAACTGAATGCCAAAAATCTTCTTTTCCGGATGCCGGATGGCGGCAATGGGTGAATTCTCTGTGGAGGCAATCACCTCAAATCCTTCAGGGAGCCGCGTCAAATGATCTCCGTGACTCATCCAGACCTGTGTGGGGTTATCGACGCCGTCGAACAGGTCCTCGTCCGACAAAAGAGTCAGCGCAGCCCGGCCGTATTCCCGGCGGCGGGCTCGGTCTACCTCTCCACCCATAAGATGCGCGATTACCTGTAATCCGTAACAAATGCCCAGGACAGGAATCCCCAGCTCAAAAATTTCGGGATCGGGCAGGGGCGCCTGGTCTGCATAAACGGAAGACGGCCCCCCGGAAAGGACAATGCCGGCAGGGCGATTTTCTTTTATTTTTTGGACCGGATAATGGTAGGGTTTGATCTCAGAATAAACATCACACTCCCGGATGCGGCGGGCAATCAATTGGGTATATTGCGAGCCAAAATCGAGAACTAAAATCCATTCTTTTGAAGTGTTTTTGTCCATGGGTTCCTTTTCATACAGAAATTTTCCAGGTTCGCAGTTCCTCCAGAAAGGCATAATTGGTCATGTCATAATGAATGGGCGTAATCGAAATCTTGTTCTGGAGGATCACCTGATCGTCCGTATCCTGTCCCTCCCGCTCAAGATGGACCTTTTTCCCGGTCAGCCAGTAGTACGTACGCCCGGTGGGGTCTACCCGGCGATCGAATTTTTCAGCAAACACCGCTTTCCCCTGGCGCGTAATTTCCACCCCTTGAATTTCAGATTCAGGGATTGGCGGGACGTTCACGTTGAGAAATGTTTCCGGAGGCAACCCTTTTTTCAAAAGCATCCTGGCCAATCTTCGGGCGAAACGGGCAGCCACCGTAAAATCAACAGGATCATACGTAGCCACCGAGATGGCAAACGAGGGGATTCCGAGGATGGTTCCTTCCGTTGCCGCCGAAGCCGTACCCGAATAAATTACATTGATTCCGGTATTGGACCCATGATTGATTCCCGAAACCAACAGATCGATTTTCTGCCCTTTTAAAATGGCCCAATGTGCGATTTTTACGCAATCGGCCGGTGTGCCGGTAACCGCATGGCCAAAGAATTTTCCGTTGCGCTTAAATGGAAAAACCCGCAGCGGATTCGACAAGGTAATCGCGTGTCCGACGGCACTCTTTTCACTGTCGGGTGCAACCACAAAAACATCCCCTATTTTTTTTAACTCTTTGTAAAGGGCATAAATTCCCGGCGAATAAATACCGTCGTCATTCGAAATTAGGATTCGTATTTTCCGTGAGCTCATGATGCGCGATTGGCCTGTTTTCCGTTAAAAAAACGAATCAATTGGGAAAGTGTTTCTTTCATTTTTTGGCGATGAACAATCATGTCCAGAAAACCGTGCTCAAGCACAAATTCCGATCGTTGAAACCCTTCCGGCAAATCCTGTCCGATGGTTTCCTTAATCACCCGGGGCCCGGCGAAACCGATCAAGGCTCCCGGCTCGGCAATATTTACATCTCCCAGCATGGCATAGCTGGCGGTTGTTCCACCGGTTGTGGGATTTGTAAGCACCGAAATGTACAGGCCGCCCTGATCCGAAAATCGGGCCAGTGCCGCTGACGTCTTTGCCATTTGCATCAGTGAAATGGCGCCCTCCATCATCCGCGCCCCTCCCGAGGAGGAAATAACAATGAGGGGAAGCTTTTTTTCCGTAGCCCTTTCGGCTGCCCGGGCCACTTTTTCCCCCACCACAGACCCCATGCTGCCGCCGATAAACGAAAAATCCATCACGGCCAGAACAACCGGCTGCCCGTCAATCTTTCCGTAGCCGGTGCGAATGGCCTCATTCATGTTCGTTTTTTTAATGGCTTCGCGCAGCTGATCGGAATACCGCTTTTTCCCCTTGAATTTCAGGGGGTCCACCGACCTCATTTTTTGATCAAACTCTTCAAAGGAACCGTCGTCCAAAAGAAAACGAATGTAATGGCCGCTTTGAATGCGAAAGTGGAAATTACACTTGTGGCACACCCACATATTCCGTTCCAGCTCCTGCCGGTAGAGAACTTCCCCGCATTGTTCACATTTGATCCAGAGACCATCCGGTAATATCTTTTTTTCAGTCGTTAAAACCCCTTGTTCTTTTCGCTTAAACCAGGCCATTCAAATCACTCCACTTTTTGTGTGCGACCAATCCGGGAAAAGATAATCGGGCCATTCCACTTGCTCCGCTGCCGAAAGCATGCATCCAATCGGCATTTCCGGGTATTCCGGTAAAAATTGATTCCTGCCGGAGGGTCACGATTTTTGTTCCTGTCCCAGATATTTTTCCATCAGAAGGGCATCTTCTCCGTTCTGGTAATACCGGCTCCGAATTCCGGCCGCCGTAAATCCAAATTTTTTGTACAACTGAATAGCCGCCACATTTGAAACACGCACCTCCAGATAAGCAAAAACACGGCCCCGCTTTTGGCCTTCTTCCAAAATTGTGCGGAGCAGGCACTCTCCAATTCCCCGTTTCCGATAAAGCGGAGAAACGGCAATATTGGCAATGTGAATTTCATCTTCAACAAACCAGGAAATCATGTACCCAACCATTTCGCCCTTTATTTCTGCCACAATCGGTACAGAGACCCGGCTGTTTTCCACCTCATGGCGAAAATGTTTCTCACTCCAGGCATCCTTAAAACAGAGCAGCTCCAATTCGGTTACCGTTTCGATGTCTTCCGACACCATGCGCCGCACCAGCAGCTCTTCCCCGTCGGGCAAAATGACCACACGCCGAAAGGTTTTTGGAAATGCCGGTCGAGTTTTTTCACGCAACCGTACAGCCATTGAAAGGAACCCCTATTTTTTCTTCCAGAAATCCAAGAGATCTATTTTTTTAAGGCTGATTTTGTGATTTTTTAACCCCTGCAGCAGACGGCTGTTTTATCGGAAAATCCCTTAAATAGAACGGTTCAACACGATCAATTGAATCGACTTTCCCCTGCCTGAAATTCTCTTGTCCCAGCAACCCTACCTGAAATGCCGTGGATTGACGATGTAACGGATGCGCCAGCCGAACATCCTTTTTTACGACGTCCCTAAGCCGATCGATTTCTTCTTCGGAAAAATCACCCGTCAGAGTGGTACCATCCACCAAAAAATCATTCAGCTCCTTCACATCCAGCACCTCGTACTCACTCATGCGCTCCATTTTTGTGCCGTCCCACCGGTACATCGCCAAATAGTAATCCTGCTTCCGAAACCGGATCATCGGACACACCAGGGCGGGATTTTCGGCGTACGAAAGGGCCAGGGCATCCAGACTGATAACCGAGGTCAGCGGAAGGCCGCGGGCAAATGCGATGCCTTTTGCCACACTCAAACCAATGCGAAGTCCCGTAAAAGAACCGGGGCCGATGGAAACAGCCACCCCTGAGATGTCCGAAAAATCCCATTCCAGATCCGCGAGAAGGGATTGGATAACGGGCACCAGTTTCCGGGACTGGATGCGTTTCCGACGAATACGATATTCGGCCTGCAAGCAGGAATCCTCCAGAAAAGCCACGGAACCCGTTTCAGTGGCGGTGTCAATTGCCAGCAGTTTCATGGATTATCGCTTTCTCTTCAGAGCGGTCAGTACCGAAGGGGTCAAATTTCCAATGGAAATATAGCGATCGTTTTCGCTTTTCCGGTGTTCCGGTTTGAGCCGACGAATCACAATGGGGATTCTGTCTTCCGGCAGGTACGATTCGATCCGTTCCGCCCATTCAATCAGACTAATGCCTTCCCCGTAAAAATAGTCTTCAATTCCATAACCGGACACCTCTTCGTAGGATTGAATTTTGTAAAAATCAAAATGAAAAACCGGAATTTCCCCCTCGTAGATGTTCATGACCGTAAATGAGGGGCTGGTTACATCCTCGGCATCTATTCCCAGTCCCTTGCAGATGCCCTTAATCATGACGGTTTTACCCGCACCCAGATCCCCCCAAAAAGCAACCACTGCCCCGGGTTTCAGGTACCTGGCAAGGCGTTCGCCCAACGCGAATGTCTCTTCCGGCGAATGTGTAATACTTTCCAGTTTAAATTCCACGTTCTATCCTATTTTGCGTCCAATCGAAATATGGGAAGAATCATCTCTTCCATCGAAATACCGCCATGCTGAAAACTATCCCGATAATAATTCAAATACTTATGAAAATTGGTCGGATAAACAAAATAATAGTCCTCTTTGGCAATGATGTAATTAATATTGATTCCCCGCATCGGAAGCTTAAACTTTTGGGGATTCTTTATGTAGAATGCGTACTTGTCATCGCATTTTAGGTTCTTACCAAATTTGTAACGGAGATTGGTTGACGTTTCCCGGTCGCCGATCACTTTGGCCCCCCGCATGGCACGAACACTCCCGTGATCGGACGTCATGATGATGGTAAACCCTTCCTCACCCAGATGCCTCAGCACCCGAAAGAGGTAGGAGTGCTCAAACCAGGATCGGGTCAGCGATCGAAAAGCCGCCTCATCGGGAACAATCTCCTTCAAGATATCCGACGTACTCCGGCTGTGCGAAAAAATATCCACAAAATTTACAACAATAGAAAGGAGCTTTGTCTGAAGATACGTTCGGATATTTCGCTCCAGATTTCGCCCCTCCGAAAGATCCAGAATTTTAATGTACTTCGGCTCGGGTTTCAGATTGAACCCCATTTCCTGAAGCTGAAGATCCAGCAATTGGCGTTCGTAGCGATTCCGACTGGAATCGTCATCCACACCGTTGCTCCAGATCTCCGGATATTTTTCTTCTATTTCCGACGGGAAGAGCCCGCTGAATATGGCATTTCTTGCAAAAGGGGTAGCGGTGGGCAAAATGGCAAAATAAAATTTTCGCTTGATATTAAAAAAGGGAAACAAAAAGGGCTGGATGCTCAACCACTGATCCATTCGCATGTTATCAATAACCACAAAGGCCACTTTTTTATTACTGGCCAACAGAGGAGCCACATTTTCGGCAATGACATCCACGGAAAGACTGGGAGCCTCTTCATCATCCTGAATCCACTCCAGATAGTGCGTTTCCACAAACCGCCCAAACTCAATATTGGCACTTTTTTTCTGATCTTCCAGAACATTCTGCAGCCCAAGGTCCGGATAATGATCCATCTCCAGTTCCCAGTCTACAATTCGCGAGTAGATGCTCACCCAATCCTTCCAGGTGCGGGCGTCCATAATGGCCCGGGTCAGCTCATTAAACTGAAGGGGGTAATCCCGGGTGAGACGATCGCCCTCAATTTTCCGGCTTTCGATAAACTTTTTGCAGGTCGACAGAATTTGACTGGGATTCACCGGCTTCGTCAGGTAGTCATCTATTTTACTGCCAATAGCCTCCTCCATGAGGCTTTCTTCTTCATTTTTGGTAATCATCACCACAGGCAACGACGGATTGATTTCCTTTATTTCCGCCAATGCGGAGAGTCCGTCTTTTCCCGACATCATTTCATCCAGAAGAAGCAGATCGAACGGGCGTTCCTTAACCAGAGAAATGGCATCGTCTGCGTTCGTTACGGGGGTGACGTCGTACCCCTTTTCTTCCAGAAAAAGAATATGCGGACGAAGCAGTTCAATCTCGTCATCGGCCCAGAGAATATGACCCTTTTTCATTTCCATAAATGTGCCGCTCTCTTTACAAATCCTCATCATTTATGAGTTTCTGCCGCAGGGGCACAAAAACACAAAAAACAATGAGGTAATTATTCTCTAAATCTTAAATTTCCTTTAACCTGCTGTCTTTTATTAATCATCTTAATAGACAAACTTTAAAATAATAAAATTTTAAATATTTGTCAACATTATTGTAAGCTCTTTTGAGGAGATCAGCCCCTTCCCCGAACACTTAAATTGACACAACGTCCGGCCATCCCCTGCGGAAAAATAAAATATTGCACTTGCTTTTTAAACGGTTACCTCCTAAATTTAATTCATTCCGTCACATTTTTTGTATTTGAGTTTTTGCTAAAAAAGCACAAATGCGACACAGTGCCCTTATTCAATTTCAGTACAGTCTATTCGTGAAAATTCGCAAAATGAGTAAGGAAACGCCTTTTGAGGCAAACTCCTTTTTAAATCCAAATCTGCGTTGGTTTTTATGACAAGGCTTCATCAGCGACTTCGAAAGATTTTAGAGGCAGGCATCCGGAATTTTCAACTCATCTCCGAAGGAGATTGTATTCTGGTGGGTGTTTCCGGGGGACAGGACAGCCTGGCTCTGTTTGAGCTGCTTTCCAGCCCGCTCATTACAACCACAAATGATTTTCGCCTCATCCCCGTTCATATTGATCTCGGATACAAAGAAAGGGGAGAACGGCTCAGTGAAAAGCTGCATCGATTCTTCCGAGAAAGAGACCGGGAACTGGTTATCATTAAAACGGACATCGGGCCGCTGGTGCACAGCGATTTTAATCGGAAAAATCCCTGTTTTTTGTGCTCCCGCATGAGGCGGCATGAGATCTACAAAATGGCCACCCAAATGGGATGCAATAAAATCGCCTACGGTCATCACAAAGACGATATTATTGAAACGTTTCTTATTAACATCTTTTTTGGTCGTGAAATCAGCACTATGATGCCCAAACAGCCCGTTTTCAGCGGGAAATTTCACATCATCCGGCCTTTGGTGTACATCGAAGAGGAACTGGTTAAAAAATTTGCGGCGGAACAGAATTTTCCGAATTTCAGGAACCCCTGCCCTACCGCCGGACATTCCAAACGCACTTTGATTAAAAAACTGCTTGCCGAGTTAGAAGAAGACTTTCCCGCCGTTAAAAAGAATGTCTGGCATTCTCTTTTCCATCCCAAACCCGACTATCTCTTTCGCCCGGATATGATTTCAGGCGTTCGGCAGAAGAAAAAACGTCAAAAAAAATGAGGGACTAAATCTTTATCCGTAAGACAACCTTTTACAACAAAATCTTTGAACAGAATAAAATTGTATTGACAATGCGGGTTTAAATGAGTATTTTAAATTGAAATAATAAAAATTCCGCTTTAGCGAACATAAATTTTAGCCCTTTAATATGGCCAAAAACGCCATTCGGAAAATAGAAAAAAAAATTCTTGATTACCTGCGCGATTATCCTCATTTAACTGAGAATTTTTACCGACAGTTATTAATCTCACTCCATACTGAAAAATCCATTACGGTTGATCAAATCTACGATGCGGCTCACAAACAACTCAAAAAGCAAATTGAGAGCGCAGCCGAACAAAATCCCAACGAGGGAACAGCGAGGCGCTGGGACCAACAGGAAAAAATCATCATTCACTCCCTGATTGTACAATATGCGTCACAGCTTTTCACGGAAGACGAAATTGACCGAATCTTCGCCATGGCCAGGGGACGAAGTGAGGCGCAAAAGCTGGAAGACATTGCCGCACTGCCCGATGTGTCGTTCCGCCTTTTGGCCGACCGGCTCAGGGACTTCTGTGCCCTCACCAAGGACTCCGGCGATATTCCCGAATCGGAGGCCATGGGTATTCGGGTTGCCCTGATCCGCCATTTTATCAGCGACCAACTGGAGTTTATCGGGGTTGCCAAACACTATCTGAAGATTTGCGATTTTTTGCCGATTGTAGAAAATTCAATTGGTCCCAAAAAAGGCATCGGGAAAATCGGTGGAAAAGCGGCCGGCATGTACCTGGCCTACCACATTCTCTGCAAATCCCGGGGAGAATTATCTGCCCAAAATTGTCCGATTGCCATTCCCGAATCCTATTTTATTCGGTCGGATCTCTACCAGGAATTTATCAATCAAAACGGATTAACCAAATTTTACGACGAAAAATACAAGCCGCTGGATGAGATCAGAAACGATTTCCCGATGATCAAGGAAGTCTTTAAAAACGGTGAGTTTCCTCCTTACATTGTGGGGAAACTTCGAAAGCTGTTAAAAAAGATCGGCAAAACTCCTCTGATTGTGCGTTCCAGCAGCCTGTTGGAAGACAACTTCGGCTCGGCCTTTTCGGGAAAATATGACAGCATTTTTCTGCCCAATCAAGACACACTGGAAAACCGCCTTCAGGCCCTTCTGGGGGCCATTGCAGAGGTTTACGCCAGTACCCTGGGCCCCGATCCCATTCTTTACCGGCGCGAGCGAAATCTCATCGATTACGACGAACAGATGGGAATTCTCATCCAGAAAGTGGTGGGCATCCGCTATGGCGACTATTATCTGCCGGTTTGGGCCGGTGTGGGATTTTCGCGGAATGAATACCGCTGGAGCAAACGTATTCGCAAAGACGACGGATTGCTCCGCCTTGTGATGGGACTGGGAACACGGGCGGTTGACCGCGTCGGGAATGACTATCCCCGGATGGTGTCCCTTACCCTTCCCACACTGCGCCCCGAAGCCAATATTTCCGATATCCGCAAATATTCCCAAAAATTTATCGATGTGATTAATCTCAAAAAAAATCGAATGGAGACCCTGCCGCTTGAAGAACTTCTTCAGAACGAACCCTTCCCCAACCTGGACCATATCGTTTCCATTGACCGGGATTCCAGTTTGCAGATACCGGTCGGAAGAATTCTAAATCCCGCCAAGGAAAAGTTTGTAATTACGTTCGATAAATTCCTCAGACAAACCCCATACCCGGATATTCTTAAAAATTCGCTGAAGGCCCTCGAAAAGGCCTACGGATATCCGGTGGACATCGAATTTGCTTTCGACGGCCTTTTTCTCTACATTCTGCAATGCCGTCCTCAGTCGAAACTGTCCGAGCACCACCGCGCCCACATCCCGGACAATCTTCCAAAAGAAGCTATCCTTTTTTCCGTGCATCACGATGTCCCCAACGGATTGGTTCGGAATATTGAGTACATTATTTACATCGATCCCAAAAAATACGATGACATTCAATCCTACAGCCAGAAATTAACCGTGGGCAAAATTGTGGGACGGCTCAACGAAAAACTGGAGCATAATCACTTTATTCTCATCGGGCCGGGACGCTGGGGCAGCAACGACATTAACCTTGGGGTGCGCGTGAGGTATTCCGATATTAACCACACAAAGGTTCTGATTGAAGTGGCCCGAAAAACAGGCCATTACGTCCCCGAAGTATCTTTTGGAACCCATTTTTTTCAGGATTTGGTGGAGGCGGGCATTTACCATTTGCCGCTCTATCCGGATGAGGAAAATGCCCAGTTTAATGAAGCCTTTTTGTTACACTCGCCCAACCGTTTATCGACCCTTCTTCCGGAATTCAAGGAGTTTGAGGATATTGTCCACGTCATCCACGTTCCGGAGGCCGCCGGCGGGAAAAAATTAACGGTGGCCATGGACGGCGAAAATGAAGAAGCCCTGGCCTATTTTGAGGAAAAGGCGTAAACTGCCTGCCAATCTTCTTTTGGAGGATTTTCCATCAAATCCAGGCATCTCCTGATGTAAAGATTCGAGGGGCCGTCCTTTGGAAAATAGCGCAAAATCTTTCGAAACCCCTTCAACGCTTCGTACCAATTCGCATTCCGATAGGCGGACAGAGCCTGTGAATAAGCGTGAACCAGCAATTCATATTCGGCGTCCGAGATGCGGTCAATCCCCAACAATTCGTAAATTTCAACCGGCCGCTTTTTCCCTTTCACCTGAATTTTGTCCAGTTCCCTGGCAACAATCCGGTCCTTCACTTCGTTGTAGGTAAATTCCGAGAGGATAATATTCGTTTTGTAATACTTATTGACCCCCTCCAGACGGGCGCCCAAATTCACGGCATCCCCGATCACCGTGTAATCGAATAGCTGGCGCGAGCCGAGATTTCCCAGCACCATTTCACCGGTATTAATGCCGATGCCAATATTGAAATACGATTCCCCCTTTTCTTCCGCATATTTGAGTTGAAAATCCTTCAAGGTCCGAATCATTTCATGAGCCGCCAAACAGGCCTTAAAAGCGTGATCCTTGTAAGGGTAGGGCGCCCCAAACAGCGCCATAATCTCATCGCCCACAAATTTATCGAGGGTGCCGTCATGCTTAAGCACAATATTCGTCATGGCGGTTAGATATTCGGTGAGTTGTCCGACTACTTTTTCGGGCGGATTGTTTTCCGTGAACGAGGTAAAGCTGCGAATGTCCGAGAACAAAACCGTCAGTTTTTCCCGCGATCCTCCAAATTCCGGAAACTTTCCGCTCTCCAGCATTTTATCCACCACATTTTTGGAAACGTACTGCTGAAAAATTTTCCGGTACCGTAATTTCTCCCGCTGTTCCGTTCCCAGAATGTACAGCGTGTTTCCCAGATATCCGAAAACAATCATTAAAAGAGGTGAAATCATGGGCAGCCAAACGGCCGCATGAACAAATTCGTAAACCGTTCCCCAAATTAAGAAGGCGGCGAGCACCATGATCAGCGGCAGGCTTTTGATGGGTTTCAAGGCCAGAACCAAACTGCCGATAAGAAGTCCCAGAATAAACCAAAGAACAAAAACAACGGCCTTTGCGGGGCGGTGGATGTAGGTGTTGTGAAGCATCGTGTAGAGCGCATTGGCGTGCACCTCCACACCCGGCATTTTTCGCTTTACGCCGTCGTAATCGTAAAAGGGGGTAAGTTTTACATCCTGAAGTTCCTCCGCCCCCGACCCGATAAAAACAATCTTATTCCGAAACGTCCCCCAGAGCTTGTGCATTTCAAAAATATCGGTATCCTCCTCGCCGATATCGAAAGCCGCATCATCCAGAACATTGACAAACGAATACGTGGGAAAGGATTTTGCAGGTCCCACATAATTGATCAGCATGGTTGAAGGCGTTATTTTCTTGACCGCAAAGCGGCCGACCTGCAATTCCTTGGGCCCGTTTTTAAAGGTCCCCCCGCCGCTTAGTTTCTGCAAAGCCCTGACGGAAAGTGTGGGATAAAATGTATTCCGGCTCTGGATTCCCAGCAAATAGCGCCGCAAGAACCCGTCTCCATCTTCCACAATATTCACAAGGCCCCAGGGCACGCCCGCGTCGATCAACTCCGGCATCGGCTTCAGCACGTACTGATTGATCGTATTGTTGGCTCCAAATTCCGTCACGATTTTTCCGGCAAAAATAACATTTCCGGCCCGTTTTGCCACCCGGGCCAATTCGGCATCCTGCGCCGGATCCTGAGAATAAGGCTCTGTAAACTCCAGATCGAATACAATGAGCCGGGCACCGGCTTCGTTAAGATGTTGAATGAGGGTCGTAAAGTACGATCGGGGGTAGGGCCATTTCGTTTGGATTGAGGAAAACGTCTGATCATCGATCGAAACGATTACGATGGATGAATCGGCGAGCGTTTCCTGCCCCCGCATTTTAAATCGCCAATCCAGGCTCTTTAATTCAAGATTTCGAAGAGATTTCAAATTGGCAAAGAGAAAAGTACCCGCCCAGGCAGCGAGCGTTACCAGAACTACAATTCGTATTTTTTTCAACATAGACTGTTTCATTACACCCAATTCCCTGTCAATCGGTTAAAATCGATAATCATACCGCGCCATGAACAGGTAATCCTGATGGGAAGGATTCCGGGTAACGGTACCGGAGGATAAGTCATAACGTTCGCCATGATCCTGAAAGGCAATCCAATTGGCATCCAGCGAAAACGTGTGCCGTTTCCAGAGTGTCAGCCGTCCACCCAATTCAAATTGATATTTTTGAAAGTTGATTTTTGCCAATAGGACATTGGAAAGATTTTTGGAAAACCCGTCCGCCCGATACACCCGCAACCCAACGTAGCTGAAGAAAGACAATCGACCCGGCAGTGTTTCCAGGCGCATATCCACGGTGTCGAAATTGTACCGGCTTAGCCCGCCCTGGTAGGCATTTCGATTCGTCGCAAAGCTGAGAATCGATTTAAACGGCGCGCGGTACGTTGTTTCAACTGTAATATAATGAATCCAATTCGAAATTCCAATGGGAAAATAGGACGAAAGACGGGAATCCGCGTAGGCATCCGTCTTGGACATTTGAATAAGATTGTAGGTCAGGCGATGGGACAATCCAAATACGTGAATCCTGTAATTTACGTTAAAGGTCACCTCATTTGTGGCATTTTTCTCCCGATTGTCGTACGTGGGACCAAGCGTGGTATCGATTTGGGTGACAAAATTATTGCGGCTGTAGCGTCTGAAACCCAGATTGAGTTGGGGCAGTCCCGGTCCCGGATAATAATTCAATCCGCTTCGCACCGATCGAATATGAACCTTCGGGTTATCATTCAACTGCCTGAAATTGTCGGCATAATCCTCGTATCGGAGATTCAAATAGAGTGCATTATTAAACAGACGAATGCGGTCCGACAAAAAAAGCCCCTGAATATTTTTCCGCAAATAGCTGTTTCCCAAAGAATTGTAGGAGGAGCCAATGGATTTGAATTCAATGCTTGCAAAATTCCGGAAATAATTTAGCTGAACCCGGGAAAAGGCAGCCAGTGAAGTCAATTTTTGGGGATTCAGGGGAACGGTACTCGAATTCAGGATAATCCACTTTCGGTAGGATTGGGGATCAAAGGGAAGGTCCGTATCAAAAACCGAATCAATCTCGCTTTTTGAGATGGCCCCCGTCGAAATATCATCGGTCAATACGCTTAATGCGGCTTCCGTTTTCCACAACAACCGGCCCTGATTGAGCGACACCAGCAAGTCGGTTCCGGCTACCAAATTGTCCTTCGGGCGAATCCCGTATCGGATGGAGTGCAGATCATCCTTTACTTTTAACAAATTGATTCCCCATAAAAAGGAGGAGGGCTTCCCGACGGCCAGTCGAATTCCCGTTAAATTCTGAGCATACGTCCCATAGCTGAGCGTCTTTTGATCTCCAATGTAATCCGCCGTAAGCGTATCCCCCGTATCCGGGTTAATGTAAAGGGTGTCTCCCGTAAGGGGATCGACATATTCTCTGTATGCATTCCCTTCCACGGGGCGGTTGGTTTGCCCGGCTGCCACACTCAGGTGAAAAAGCCCCAGATTCAGCTGGGCGTTTACACCGCGAACCCGCTTCCCCCGAAGCATTAATTCGGTAAATACGGGGGACGTATCCCCGAATTGCAGACGGACCCAGGGCGAATTCAACCAAAAGAGAAAACGATTACGCGGCTGGTATTTGGGGTCTTCTTGAGAAGTTACGTTAAAACGCACACCCGCCTGAAATCGATCCTTATCCACGGTGAGCAGGCCACCTACCCGATTGTCAACCAGGGACCGGCCGCTCACTCGCTCCTGACGCGAACTGGTAAAAACAGTTCCGCGAACGTACTGCTGGATTCTGGCAAGAGCTCCGGATTTTGGGCGTTTTACGGTAAAGCCCCACTGAATCGGACGGAAGTCCCGTCCCTTCGGATCCCGAAAAACAACCTTGGCCAAATGCCGGCCGGGGGTGATTTGCGACGGTACGGCCGTGATCAAATATTCAGAGGCCTTTATCCGTAACTTTCGACCATCCAGCCAGACCCCGGTTTGAGCCGGACTCACGATACCGGAATCGGCCAGAATGGACACGGAGATCAGGGCATCGCCGGCCTCAATGGTGCTTCCCGGTTCGGGTGTTAAAATAAGGTAATCGGTTTTTGGAAATTCCGGCAATAGGGCCTGTTTGGTTTTTGAGGGAGATGGGATCGTTTGAGGAGATGTTTTTTTGGCGGGTGCCTCTGCCCGTTGAACCGGAGGAGGCCCCTTTTGAGTTTCTTCATGAATGGTTTCGGCAGGAATAATCTGCACCTCCAGCGGCTGATAATACGGGTTGCTTTCCGGATAGGTAATCGGTCCCCCGTTTTTTGGAAGCACCATAATAAAATATTGGATTTTCTCTGCCGACAGCAGCTGCGGCGGGATT
>JAADHR010000093.1:29560-30603 GCA_013151735.1 Calditrichota bacterium
TACCCCTGTCCGGTAGGTTGCAGTTCCAGATATTTGTAAGAGGCATCATTCACGGTTTTGTAGTAAACGCGCACCTGTTCGGTCTGGGTTCCATCGTTCAATAGGCGCACTGTAATTGGAATAGGCTGGTTTTCTTTCACAAAGGCCTGCTGAATGTGGACAATCTTAATCTGGCCATAAGATACCGCTACCAATCCTAAAAGTACAATCCATCCAAAGAAAAGTTGTTTGATTTTCATGTATATTCCGTCTCTCGTTTTTACCATTTTCTCCAATCCACCCGATTCCCGACTATTTGTAGTAGATTTTCATGTGCTTCTTTGTACCGTCTTTATCCTCAAATTCAATATCAAGCACCTTTTCTTCGCCGGTGCTGCTGGATTTTGCCCATCCCGGGGCCTGGCCCGGCTTGATTTTTTTTACCTTCGGCTCGGATTTCCCATCCGAAAAACCCGACTCTCCGGCGTGAACCAGAACCGTTCCCAGTTGATTAATGAGTTCTACAATCCCTTTGGTGGCAAAGATACTGACATTTCCATCCTGATCGACAATGGTGTAAAACTCCGTGCCCTTTACCGCTGCCACGCCTGTCGGTGTTTCGATTCGAAAATCAGACGCGACCTGCGGAGAAACATGCACCCAGGCTTCACCCATCTCCATAAAAATACGCTTGGTAAAGGTTTTTTTCTGGCGCTTTCCCCGAATAATGACGTCCGAATTACCCCGGATTTTCATCATACTCTTATCATCGGTGAAAATCAACGCCGTAAATCCATCCTGGTCGGTTCGGATTTGATCGCCGGCATCCAGGCGGGATCCCCGCTTTGCATGCACAGACCGATTGTTCTCCGCCTTTACGATGTTCACCTTTCCTTTCACCTTAAAAATAAGGGCGATGTCCCGATCGGTTTTTCCCATCAGGGTAGTACTCATAAACGTAAGAAATAATAGAATGATCAGGGGAAGCTTTTTCATAAGCCCTCCGTTTGGTTGTTATCACACATTACATTTTTTGCTCTACGCCGGGTATGCTATTTAAAAAA
>JAADHR010000094.1 GCA_013151735.1 Calditrichota bacterium
GCCATCTCGATTTTGAATAAGGTTTTTCCCGAATACAAATTTCCCCGGGCAGACACCTTTTATGTGAATCTCCAGGTCGGTGATTCGCTGGCCAAAAGCAAACCGGACAGCAATCGGGCGTTTATTTTTAAGACGCGCGAGTATCCCACCCGATTTATGATCTCCACACTGGCTCTTCATATGCCGCGGGATTCAATCCAATCCATTTCCCTTGTCGGAGAGTTCAACAACTGGAAGGTGGGGAAAACTCTTCTGGTTGACCCGGACAGTAATGGAATTTACGAAACGGACATCAATCTGCCTCCAGGCGAGTATGAATACAAATTTGTGATCAATGGAAAAAAATGGATCCCCGATCCCATGAATCCCCGCCAGATTCCGGATGGCTGGAACGGATTTAATTCCCTTCGAACGGTGCAAAAGCCTCCCCTCCCGGAGATTCGCTGGACGGCAAGGGTTCAGGGAGATTCCATTTTTCTGGATGCGTCTGATTCCTACGATCCCATGGGGCGGCCCCTAAAAATTGCCTGGATTGCAGACCGGCACAATCCGGAAAAACTGGGGCTTTCGCAAACCCTCCAAACCGGCTTTCGGGAACCCGCGACAAACGGGGCCTATTTTATCGATTTGGTTCTTTCCGCCGATGACCGAACGGCAAAGCCTCAAATTATTTTATTCAAAAAAACTGAAACCGGAACCCGGCTCCTGAATTTTCAGGCTCCGCCAGCCTGGGGACAGGATGCCATTATTTATGAAGTGTATGTCCGCAATTTCTCAAAATCACGAGATCTGCGAGGCGTCCAAAAAAGATTAAAATATTTTACCCGCCTGGGTGTGAACACCATTTGGCTGATGCCCATTTTTGAGAGTCCAAGCGATCACGGCTACAATCCCACTAATTTTCGCAAGGTACGCGCGGACTATGGAACGAATCAGGATCTGGAGAATCTCATTACGGAGGCTCACAAACGGGGCATTCGGGTCATGTTGGATTTTATCGCCAACCATACCAGTGATCAGCATCCCTATTTTAAAACGGCCTACTGGAATGAGCATTCGATTTTTAGAAACTGGTTTTTGTGGACAGGCCGCTATTCTTACGAGTATTACAACGACTGGGATGCTTTTCCGAATCTAAACTATGGCAATCCGAATGTCTGGCATTTTATGCTTGAAAATGCCCTTTTCTGGCAGAAAATGGGCGTGGACGGTTACCGCTGTGATGTGGCCTGGGGAGTTCCCCACACATTCTGGAAGGCCTTTCGCCGAACCCTTAAAAGCCGGAACCCGGATTTCCTCCTTTTAAATGAGGTGTTACCCCGCTCACCGGCCTACCACGACGAGGAATTCGACATGTCGTATGACACCGATTTTTACGGAAATTTACTGGATGTTTTGAACGGGAAAAAACCCCTTCTGGCGATCGACGAAGGCTTTAAAAAAACACTCATGAATTATCCGCCGGGCACATTGAGCCTCCGCTACCTGGAAAATCACGATATGGAACGCTTTATTCGTCAATTCGGTGCAAAGCGAACGCAATTGGCTGCGGTTTTGCTGTTCACCATTCCCGGAACGCCTCTGCTCTATTATGGCCAGGAATTTGGTTCAGCCGAGCAATATCCCATTTTGAGCAAAACAGACGAATTTTCGCCCTGGTTTCGCTTTTACCGGAAGTTGATCCACCTGCGGGCTGAAAATGCGGCCTTCACCCGCGGAGAGATGGATAAAGTCCAGACGGATTTACCGGACAAGGTTTACGCCTATTTGCGCCAGAAGAATGAGACCCAGTTTCTGGTGGTTTTGAATTTTGATTCGGCGCCACAAAAGGTAACGCTTCTTTTTGGAAATGAGCAATTGCTGAGTCCGCAGCCGGAACGCGCGGAATGGGAAAGGATTTTTCCCCGGAATTCTCTTAAATTACCCTACAAAGCTGCAGTAAAGGTAACTCTCCAGGCTTACGGATTTGCCGTTTTCAGACTAAAAATCAGCAAATAGCTCCCCCTCTATTTAAAAGACAAGCTGTCCAATCTTAACAAGCCGACCGGCATCTTTTGAGGATGTCACATCCAAAATGATGGATTACTCTTCCCAAATTCCAAGAAATAACCCGTTAAGAAAATTCAAAAAGTGGTCGAAATTCAAAAAGGGTTAGCCGTTTTGAAGATGCACCTGAAGGGATTTTATAAACAGCATGATAAGAGACGAAACACTATTTCATTCACCGCTGCCGGACTCTGAGGAATTAAAGACCGCGGAAGAGCTTCTTCCTGAGGAGCTGTCGGATGATGATTTTGTCGATTTTGATTTTCTGAAAAATCAGGTTCCGGAAGAAAGTGCTCTCCCGCAGGATCCGGAAGAACGGGACGAAACCGGTCAAAAGGGCGATTTGATTGACGATATTTTGCATGCCTCAGACAAAACATTCAGGAATTCGGCACCGGATTTTGAATTCCTCCAGAATAAATGGTCTGAAAATCCTTTGGAATTAGAGGATTCAGCAGGGGGGCAATCGTCTGATGACCTGTCGGACCTGCTTTTATCAGAAGGCCTGCCTGAATCTGCCGAGCAATTTTTGCCCCGGGAAACAGCCGAAGAATCAAAATCGGTGGTTCCCTCCCAGGAGCATTTGGATGAAAGTGAAAAGTCCCCTCCGCTGTTTTCTTCTGAGATTTCTCCGGACCTGCTAAAACGCCTTCAAAGCGACTCCAAAGAAACCGATGGCCAGGCGGGCAAACCGGCTTCCTCCGAATCCGGGCATCAGATAACGGACCCGTTGGAACTCAAAATGCGTGCGGCTGCCCGGGGGGAATCTGCCCCGTGGGATTTTGTATCCGGCAGTTTTTCCCGCAAGTGGTCCTTGGGGTCTCTTGTGGAAACAGGGCTTTACCTCGGGCTGGACATTGGACAGGGGGTAACAAAATATGTTCTGGTGAAAAAGAAGGGACACGAAAAAGTGGTCCGCGCCTTCGGGATTCTGGATAATCCCAGGGGAATTGATCTGAAAACGCGGGTTCACCAGGTTTTGGACCATCTGGAAAAGCAAGGGCTCTTGGATCGGTCGAAAATCAATCTTGCCATTTACGGCCCGGATGTGGGTATTCACCGGATAAGCCTTCCCCCGCTTAAGAAAAAGGAATTATCCGAAGCTACGGAGTGGTCGCTAAAGAAAAAATTTGATTTTCAGAATCAGGAAATTATCAACGATTTTCTGGTTCTGGGAAAGAAAAAAATAAAGGGGGTCGAGCATAACGACATCCTTGCAGGCATGGTTCCCACGTCACTTGTTGAAGAAAAAATAGAACCGTTTCTCGAGAAAAAGATCACGCCCTGGCATCTTCGTCCTTTACCATCTGTGCTGTGGTCGCTTTATCATGCGGCGCATATTCAGGACGAAGGTTCGTGTGTGGCCATGGTTGATATCGGTGCCAGGAAAACGTTGATTACCTTTATCCGGGAAGGGGCTATTGAATTTGCCCGTGAAATTCCTTCCGGAGGCGATGATATTACGGAAGGGATGACCGCCACGATCTTTCATGAGGGGCAGGCTTTCCAATTATCCTGGGAAGAGGCCGAAGGGGTGAAACGCACGTTCGGGTTTCCACTTAGCGGCGATAGAAATACAAGCATTCGCAATGTTCCGCTGGTTGAAATTGGTGCGTTGATGCGCCCGCATCTGGAACGGCTTACCAGCGAAATTCAGCGCTCTATTGACTATTATCGGGAAAACTTTTCGGTGAATAAAATTGACCGCGTGTATTTACTGGGGGGAACAGCGGGTTTACAAAATCTGGTGGAATTTCTCAAAATGGAAATTGATGAGGAAATTGAATTGTTTCAATTTTCCACGCATTTTCCTCTCAACCTTCCGTCGAATGAGGCCAAAACATTTCATAACCGATTTCTGGAACTGGCCGTTGCTCTGGGGCTGGCCATCGACACCGGAAGATCCTTAAATCTGCTTCCCGAACCTTTACGAAAAGTGGAAACGATTAAACTCCAACGAAGGCTTTTCTTTTATCTTTCGTTTTTGACCATTATTACCATAGTGTTTCTCTCAGGAACCAGTTTTTTAAGGGTTTCCAGTCTTAAGAATCAATTCCGGCAAATGCAGCTGGAATACAAGAAAATTCAACCCAAAAAACGGCACTACGACGCCTTGTTGACCAGAAGGAAATTTCTTCTGTCCAAAAAGCAAATCTACCAGAGTGAGTTGATTCTGGATAATCCCTTGCCGAACATTCTAAAACTGGTTTCACAAATGATGCCTCCCGAGATGGCTTTAACGGGGATGTCGGTTACGCGGGAAGAGATTGCTCCGAAAAAAAACCAAAAGGGCACCCGGCAAAAAACCAGCACCAGGGCGGGAAATAAGGCCACCAAAGGAAAGAAGAAAGCACCGGCGGAAAGGGCCTCATTTTTACGGTTGAAGGGCGTTCGTTATCATCCCCGTCCCGATGAGGGAATTCGCATTGCCAATTTTATGCTGCGTCTGCGGGATTCCGGCTATTTTCAAAGCGTGATGCTGCTTAATCAATCCCT
>JAADHR010000095.1:0-8880 GCA_013151735.1 Calditrichota bacterium
AAAAACCTTATCCTACTTGTCCATTTTCCCGAAAGGGGAATTGGCCGGACCGGTAAAGAAAAGACCCCCCAGCGTGAAGCGAATGGCATCCGCCGGCTCATAGCTAAGAAATCCCAGCATAAAGGAATCCTTATCTTTTAAATTGAGCACCCCGATGAATTGCGACGTGAGGTAATCGAAGGGATTCCATCTCAGCACGCCGGAAACCGAAGAGGTGATTCTATCCGGAACCTCCGGATGGGTCGGATTATGTTGTGCGGCCTTTTCTTCAAGCGCGCGGTTGTATTTTTCCTGAATATCCTGCACCCACTGAAACGTCAGAGAAAGCCGGTCACTCAGGCTCCAATCGCTTCCCAGCACATATTTGAAATGAGGGTTCGCAATTTCCGGATTGCTACCGTCGGGGTCGGCCGTCCGAAAATAGGCGCCTTCGCCCTTAATGCCCCATCGGCCGAAAATTTTCTGAAAATCAGCACCCAAAACGCGCAACGATTTGAATTCGGGTGTTAAATTTAGCTCATTTTTTTGGGGATCAAAATGCGAAATCATACTGAATTGGTGGTCAAACCCGGAATAAAAACTCAGAGAGTAATCAATGCCCCAAACACTGTGCATCAGGCGAAGGGCCGCCTGGCTGTGCCGCAATGTGGGAGCCGGATAAACAGGAGGACCCGCCACCACGGCCGGAATATGACGTTCCGGGTTTCCCTGTTGCAGGATTCCTGTTGGCAAGGGAATGCGGTCGGGAAGAAAAATCGGAATCCAGTCGGCTTCCAGCGTAACCGGCCCGAGATACCAATCGGTTTTCAGTGCCGTGACCGGCAGGCGGTAATCTTCGATTTCAGAGGAGATGTTTTGGTAATCCCACGGGTTGATATTGTCCGTGGGATTAATCCAGTCCGTTTTTCCCCAAAAGATAAACTGCTTTCCCAGACGCACATCGACCATCGGGAAATAAAGACTCACATAGGCCTCGACCGGATAAATTTGCAACTCGCTGCCACGTGTATCAAATCCTCTGGAGAAAAAACGCAGGTCATTGGCATCAAAATCGAATGAGGAAAAAAGTTCTCCCTTATCCCCAAAGGATTTTTTGATCGTCATTTGAAGCCGGACACCGGTTTTGGAAATTGTCTGAGGCGAAACGGTGTTGTTGTAGTGATAGAATTTCAGGTACCCGCCCAGATTGGTCTGAGCGTTGCTTGCAGAAGCCACCAATAACCCCAAAAGTACCCCGAAAAAAACACGTGTCTTTTTCATCGGAATCACCCTCTTTGTAAATAGCGCGTGGTAAAAAATTTGGCCGGGACACCCGTGTTAATCTTTAGATTCTTGAATTCCATTTTGCTGGTGTGGTCGATCTGCACATCGTGCATAATCATGACGGTGGAAAACCAAACTCCATTTATTTTTTTCACCTCCGGAACGGAGAGCTCTTTCCATTTTTTCCCGTCCCGATCGTAAAAAACGGCTTTCAGCGTCGTGAAGGTATCCTTCCGAATCCAGCGCACAATCTTTGAATAGCCGGTTTCTTTGGCAATCTTCGGTGAAGCCGCTGTGGCTTCCACTACAAAGCAGGCCCGCCCGTTTACGGTTTCGTCGGGCAGGCGCTTGTACGTCCAGTCGTTCAGTTTGGGCTTGCCCATATCGTAGTATGTAAAATCGGACGACATGAAATTGCCTCCCTTGCCGCTTGCCGTAATTTTCTTCACGCGGCGCAAAGCCGGCAGATAAAGGTAGCGGTCGTCATCCCGATTCTGGTGCTCAATTGTCAAAAAGGCGGTTCCGCGCACATCGGCCGGTGCGATGATTTTAATCAACATCATGTTTTCGTTCTCGTTTTTCTTTTTAGAATAGAATTTCATTTTGCGCACGCGTGTCTCACCCCGACTGGTCGTCAGCGTCATCACCAGATCGCCCGTCATATCTTTCCAGTTGGATTGGGACAGTACCTTTTGCATGATCTGTTTCCCGGTCAGTGAGGCATCCTGCCGGGCCACACCTACAGTAACCCACGCGGCAAAAATGGCCGCAAGTATGATGAACCGTTTCATTTTTTCCCTCCAATATGATTAAATTTGGGTTTCAGAATCATAAACAGCGTAGGCAGAATCGTGAGCGCTCCGAACGAGGACCAGACCATCGTCAGTGTGATGAGTAATCCCATCAAACTAATACCCTTGAAGGCCGAAAAGAGCAGAATGGCAAATCCGGCTGCAACGGTCAGGGCATTGATAAAAATAGCCACACCCGCCTCTTCCATTGTCTGGTCTGTTGCCTGCTCATAATTGTGGGACTCCAAAAATTTCATCCGGTAGCGGTGATAAAAATGAATGGCATAATCAACGCCTACACCTATGGCAATACTTGAGGTAACCATGGTCATGAGATTCAGGTAAATCCCAAACCACCCCATGATCGCAAAATTCAGAAACATGGCAAAAAACAGGGGCAAAACATTAAAAAGACCGGCTGTGAATGAACGAAACATAAACGCCGTGAGCAAGAATACTAAGAAAAGAGATAAAAAGATGCTTTTCAACTGTCCGGAAACCACCAGATCGTTTACAGCCAGATACAGTTCCGAAACGCCGGTAATATCGGCATGGACCCCATCAAAATGGCGACGGATAAAACCGCGCGTCCAGGTGTCAATCGCTTTCAGATCCGTGCGGCGCGACGTTCTTAAAAATGCCGTCACTTTGGCATTCTGGTAATTGTAATCCACAAGATTCGCAAGATCTTCCGGCTTCCCGGACATTTCATACAGTTGCAGGTATTGGGCAATCAGCTCACGCCCGGGAACTGTGAAACGTTTTTCCACCCATTTTCCGGTGGCGTCGTCAAAGTAGCGGGAGGTTTCTGTCTCTGTTTGGTTCGGGATACGGTAGTAGGCCGGATTGTTGTTGTGGAGAACCTGATTAATCCGGCGAATATAATCGACCAGAGAAAGCGTTCCACCAACGTGCGGAAGGGTTTTCAGCGAATCTTCCAGCATGGCCATTTTTTTAAGGACCAGGGGGTTCTTTATGTAGCCGGGCCGATCCCCTTCAATCACAACGTCAATATAATTAGCACCGGCAAAATGTTTGTTGATTTCCTCCGTGGCCAGCCGAAGCGGGTGGTTTGGCGGAAAATTTTCAATATCACTTGATTCCAGTTGAATTTGGGGAATACCTGCAATAGACACCAGCACAATAAGAACAATCGCAATTGTAACCCCCCATTTGTGCCGAATAAGGAACCGTGCATAAACATGACTCAGTTTATCCAGGCGGCCGCCGGTAATTTCCTTCAATTGCGTAGGAATCTTCATGCGGGCCAAACTGGCCGGGATAAACGTAAGCGAAAGGATCATCGCAAAAAACACACCTGTGGCGGTAAAAATTCCGAGCTGCAGCAACGATGTAACCTGCGAGGTATTCAGCGCCAAAAAGCCAATCATGGTGGTTACAGACGTCATAATGACCGGTCCGTGGAGCTCCATCATTGTAAAATGTACCAGTTTATTTCTATCTTTAATAAAACGCGAATTGGCAAAATAATGGTTTAAAATATGAATCCCGTCAGCCACCCCAATTGAAATCAGCAAAATAGGCAAAATCGTGGTCGAATGTGAAAGCGGAGAGTGCACCAGTGCCATCACCCCAAAGGTCCAGATGACACTAAAGATCACCACTCCGAGTGGAATAAGGACCATTTTTATTCGCTTAAACCGGAAGAGCGGGATGAAAAAAACCACCAGAATGGCCAGAGGGAAAAGCACACGCATGTCCCGGTCCATTCCCCGGGCCAGATAGTAATTAACAACGGGTTTCCCCGTGGCCAGAATTTTAAAGGGGCCGCTCTCTTTCTGGGTGATTTTTATCACTTCTCCCGCAATGATCCGCGGACGGATGGTCTTTTTTAAGAAAAGCATGATACCGGCTGCCTTCCGGTCGTTGGAAATTAAATTTCCCGTAAAAATATTGTCCGAAAGCAATCTCTTTTTGTAAGCGGCCATTTCCTGAGGCGTTCGGGGAATGTTTTGAAGAACTTCCCGCACCTCCATTCCTTCTTCCGTTCCTGTGATAATCTTGGCATTCGTCGGGCTCATTACGGAATAAATCCCCGGCAAATCTTCAAAAACTCTCGTAAGGGAATCAATCTTGGCAATCACGTTGGGTCGAAACAGGCTGTCCGTTTCCACAACAACCAAAATAAAATCGCGGCTGGGAAAAATCTTTCCCACCTTGTCATAAATGCGTTTTGCAGGGATACCCTGTGGAAGAGAGGCCGAAATGTCAGTTTCCACTTTTAAATTCTTAATTTCATACCCAAGAAAAAGCGTGATGACGAAAACCGCGGCCAATACCCACCAAGCGCGTTTAATAATCCATTGAAAAAATGAAGCCATTTGAAAATCCTTTCTATTCTATTTGAGTCCCTGTTCAAATATGGCCGTTAATTGATCAATCATGTGAATGATTTCTGTAAGCGGCGTTTCTCGATAAATTTCAAGATTAATGCCCATAATAATTCCACCCAAGATGCGCCAGAAATTCCTGGGATCAACCGTGCGTATCTTTTCCTCCCGCATTTTTTGAAACAATTTCTCTTCCAGCGGTTTTCTGTATTCAAAATAAGTTTGCCGAAAATTTGAAAATCCGGGTGACTTAAACTGAATCTGTCCACTCTCAAAAGGAAAATAGATGTTGAAAAACGTTTTATGCTCCGTGAAGTAAGACGCATAAAAAAGCAATACCTTCCGCACCATCTGGATAAAGCTTTTTTCTGATGCAATGGCTTGAATAATTTGATCAAAAAAACGGCGCGTATTGTCCTCCAATAATTTTTGGAGGATTTCATCCTTGCTCCTAAAATAATAATAGAGTGTACCCTTACCCAATTCCGCTTCCTGCGCCACATCATCCATCGTAGCCTGATGAAAACCTTTCCGTGAAAACACCTGAATGGCGGCATCTAAAATTAATTGTTGCCGTGCCAAACGTTCCCGTTCTTTGCGATGACGAACAGCCATTTTTAACAATCTCCTTCTATATTCGACTTCATAGTCGAATATAGAATATTTAGTCGAATTTGTCAAGAGTTTTTTTCGAAAATTACATTTTCCTTTCAAATTGGTGTCATTCACTGGGACACATTCCCGTTTTCGAAACCAAAATTTTCTTGATTTCTTATTGAAAACATTGTATATTAAAAGGCAATTTTTTAATGCCCGGTGGAGTAATTGGCAACTCGAGGGACTTTGGATCCCTTGTTGGAGGTTCGAGTCCTCCCCGGGCAGCACTAAGGCGAAGAGAGATCTTCGCCTTTTTTTGTCTCCCTTTTTATATCCGTAAAAAAACCGCAGGGTGCCCGAGTCAAAGTGAAAATTTGGGTCTCGTTCCCAAAACGAAAACTCCAAATCGTCGGCGGCCAAAAAAAAAGCTTTTTTGCTTGATTTCTAATTTAAAATTGCTTAATATATGAAAAATTCAGAAAGATCCTCTTCTATGATAATTTACCGCTCAATCCAAAGATTCTTTTTATTCATTTTTGTTGCGAGCTGGTGGGTTTCTCTCCTTTTTGCGCAACAAACGGGTGGAATCAAAGGGGTTGTCCTGGACCTTAACACCAGAAAACCCGTTGAAGGTGTACTGGTGCGCATTCAAAACACCTCTGCTTCAGCCGTTTCGGACCAAAAAGGCCATTTTTTTCTGCACAAAATCCCCATCGGAACCTACACTCTTGAATTCACTAAAATGGGTTACCAGACGCTTATTCTACCCAAACAACACGTCCTGCCGTCAAAAACCACGCAGGTTATTGCCGAATTAAATCGTTCCTCGGGAGAAAAGGAAGATGTTTTTTACATTGGCGGCATCCGGGTGGAAGCCGACAAGGCAGAGCTACCCAATGACCCTGTTTCCAAGGATGTGGTAAAGTCCGGTGATATCGAAAATCTGCAAGCCTCCAGTTTGGGGGATGTTCTGGAGATCATTCCCGGGGTGGAAAAAACCAATCGTCTGGGGCTGGCACGTTCCATTCAGGCCAGTATTCGCGGTCGAACCAATGATTCCTTTTCCACATTTGGCACAAAGGTTATTTTGGATGATGCCCCGATTTCAAACAACGCCAATCTCCAGCGTTTTTCCAATGTGGCACTGGGACAAAACATTTCGCTCACGACCGGACAGGGAATTGATCTGCGAAACATTCCAGCGGATAATATTGAAAAAGTGGAAGTCATAAAAGGGGTTCCCTCCGTGCGGTACGGGGATTTTACGGAGGGCATTATCAAGGTTGAAACCAAAATTGGTAAACGCCCCCCACGCCTGATTATGAAGCAAAATCCGGACACAAAAGAAATCAATTTTGGGAACGGAATTGTACGCTGGAACACAGGGTTCACCATCGATTTGAACTACGGATACAGTGAGCGCGACCTCCGAAAGGTGGGTGACGAGTACCATCGATTTACGGGGAATCTGATCACACTAAAGCGGTTTTTCGGCAACAAATTGACCGTTAAACACAAAATTTTCGGACAGCGCCTGATTGACGAGGAAAAGCCGACTGATATTCACAAGAATAAGCGGTACAATCGCGGCTACACGATCAACAACGACGTGTGGGGTGATTATGTCATCAATAATTTGACAAAGTTCACCTACAGCCAATATGTCCATTTCCGCAAACAAAACACCTTTGCCCAGAAGTTGGTTGAAGCGGACCCCCGCAGTTACATTGGCTCAATGCGGATTATTGGAGACGAGTGGAATGCAGGGGGGCGCTGGGAATTTCATCTGAAACGACTAATGGGCGAAGCCATCTTTCATGATTTTATTTTCGGAAGCAACATTGAATACGATAAGAACACCGGCAGGGGTGTCATTATTGACAGCACCAAAAACTATTACGGCCCGCTTTCTGGCAAGCGATCGTACAACTTCGACCGCATTCCCGGGCAGGCACTTGTCGGGCTTTATGCCGAGGATAAAATAACACTTCACTACCTTTGGGACCTTACCTGGACACTCGGGCTGCGTTACGATCTCTTTCACCCTCAGTCGGTCACTCTTTCCGGTTTGTGGACTTCAAAACCCTTTATTAAATCCAGGCATGGCAGCTATTTGAGTCCTCGTGTGGGCCTAATTGTTTTTCTCGGCAAAAATAATCGTCTTCGTTTTGGGTATGGTCTATCGGCCAAATCCCCCCCGCTTACAAATGTGTATCGTACGCCTCAAGTTCTGGCGTTCCGCGACACAACGTATCGACACTCCCAGAACAACCCTAATCTGAAGGGCTACCAGCTTAAAAAACTGGATATGGGTCTGGATTCCAGGCTGTTCAACTTTGCCCGAACCTCACTTGAGGGATACTACACCATCCGGGAAGATCAAATGAAAGCCGTCACCTATCCCTTCGGATATTCCGTAAACCCGGACACCATTACAGAGGCCACATACAGCATTTACGAAAATCGGGGCTGGACGCGCCGCTATGGGGTGGAATTGTCTATTCGGACAATAACCTACAAAAACTTGTCCTTTTTATTAAATTTTGCGCATCGCAGCGAAAAATACGGTTCAACGGGTCTTTTTTACTACTCCCACACCGATACGAGCAAAGGACAGCGACCGTGGGTACCCGTGGGAACAGGCTGGAGGAAAAAGGCCATTTTGGATTTTCGAATGTCATACAAAGCCCGCTCCCTCGGAATTTGGGTGTCTCTCTGGGCACAATCTGTGATGTATGAAAAATACCAGCGATACACCGCCCACCCCTATTACTGGTGGGAAAATAATCGAATGCATTATCCGCCCAAAACGGTGTACAATTTGACTGTATCCAAAAGTCTCTGGAAGGGAGCCGAGGTTTCTTTTTATGTAAATAATTTTTTCGACAGTCGAAACTTATATCGTCACCCCTATTTACATACCTATTCAGAACGGACACCTGAAATCTTTTACGGGTTTAAATTGAGCACGCGTCTTTGAACATAGATTATGGCACAAGCCGTGGCAGTTTTGCTTTTTTTGTAAAAAATCGTAGTCTCATCGGAATTCAAACCGAGTACTCAAATGCACTCGGGTGCATGGGGTACAGGTTCGATTCCAAATTCCACATTCTCCGGATCTGGGGTAACAACGACACCATGCGAGTACGCATCTTCCAAATTTTTTGGATTGGATTTCTGCCTGCATTGTTTTTGGCCAGCTGTTTGCAGAAAAAACCGGTCTGTTTCGACGGCAGAGGGGAGGCCCGGGTCTATGTGGAGTTTAAGGAAGCCCCTCAATTGCCCGGAATACCTGTTGAACATGCCAGGGTTACGCTCAAACCCTGGTTTACGGCTGTTATTCCGCCTGAATTTACGGATGAAAACGGTGTGGCCCGGTTTGAGGGTCTCCTTTCAGGGAAATATGCTGTCAGTGCCATGTACAATTTTGATTCGCTTAAAGTATTGGTCGGATCGTCTGATCTGACCATTCGAAGCCCGGAAGCGTCTCACGTTTCTATTTCGATGTATGCCAGCAAACCAGGACTTAAAATCAACGAACTGTACACCGTGGGGCCTCCCAATGACGAATTTTATTTTTATGACCAATTCATTGAGCTTTACAATTCGGCAGATGACACGGCCTATCTGGACGGAATGGTGGTTTGCCGGTTGTTTCAGAACATTGACAACGTGACGTACATATTTCAATTTCCGGGAACCCCGGTAACGGGAAGGCAGTATCCGGTTCCGCCCCATGCATTTGTGGTTCTGGCCGGTGATGCGATTAACCACAAAAAGCTGTTTCCGGGCAGCGTGGATCTGTCCCATGCGGACTGGGAATTCTACAACCCGCTCAGTCCCACGGACCCCAACAACCCGGATGTACCGGATATTGT
>JAADHR010000095.1:8901-10718 GCA_013151735.1 Calditrichota bacterium
GGCAAACGCGTGGATTTCATGATCGCTCTCACCAACGATGAGGTGGCTATTGCCACGGGTGAAGATGTGAATTATCAGGATGGTCTTGATTTTGACACCATTCTGGACGGTGTGGAATATCAGAGTTCCCCCACCTATCTGAAAACCCTGGATCCGCGGGTCGATCGGGGATTTGCCGGTGTGGGGCTCACGCGGTACAGCGGGATGTCGATGGAAAGAAAATATCCGGGAATGGACACGGACAATTCCACGGTAGATTTTCGGATTATCCCTCATCCGACCCCCGGGTATCAATACCAGGGACAGAATTAGGAATGGTCTAAATTTTGGAAGCAGGGGTCATTTATGAATTACCCCTGCAGGTGATTTTTAAACGAGGAATGATTGTGTTTTCTAAAAACAACATCTTGCTTTTTTTTATATTTTCAGGTCTGTTAGGATGGGCATTTTTTACCAGCTGTACTCAAAAAAAACCGGTTTGTGCAGAAGGCAACGGTGAAGTGCAGGTATATGTCGATTTCAAGGAGTCGCCCGAATTGCCGGGGATTCCGGTGGAAAACGCAAAAGTGGAGCTGCGTCCGCAATACCTGGCAACCATCCCTCCGTGTTTTACCGATGATCAGGGAATGGCCCGATTTCAGAATTTGATTTCGGGAACGTACATTGCCAGCGCCACATGCCGGTGGGATTCATTGAAGGTTTTGGTCGGTTCGACCAAGTCGAACGTTCTTTCCAATACCACCGTAATCGATACGGTTCATCTTTTTCCAAGCAAACCGGGCCTGAAAATTAATGAGTTGTACACCGTTGGTCCGCCAAACGACGAATTCTACTTTTACGACCAATTCATTGAATTGTACAATTCGGCAGATGACACGGCCTACCTGGATGGAATGATCGTGTGCCGTTTATCACGCGATATCACAAAGGTCACATACATTTTTCAATTTCCCGGTACGCCGGTCATTGGCCGTGACTATCCCGTTCCGCCCCACACATTTGTGGTGCTGGCACAAGACGCCATTGATCACTCAAAAATCATACCGGGCAGTATCGATTTGTCTCATGCCGATTGGGAATTTTATAATCCAAACAGCCCCTCGGATCCCGACAATCCGGATGTACCGAATATTGTCAACATTAAAGTAGGAGAACGAATCGATTTTCTGATCTCGCTTACCAGCGATGAAATTATCATCGCTACCGGAGAAGACGTCAACTATCAGGATGGAATTGATTTCGACACGGTTATTGATGGGGTAGAATATCAGAGCTCTCCCACATCACTAAAAACGCTTGATCCCCGGATTGACCGCGGTTTTACCGGGGTGGGTCTGGTAAAATATTCGGGAATGTCACTTGAAAGAAAATATGCCGGATTGGATACTGACGATTCGCGGGTGGATTTTCATATTATTCCTCATCCAACACCCGGGTACGAATATCGGCCTTAATTTGACTGATTAACGACGGAGTTTTGCTTTGAAATATCTGAAACACATTTTTTTCTCTGCCTTCGTGCTTCTCTCAGGGGCACTCCTTGCCACAAATGTGTGTGCACGGGATAACCGCCTTTCGGCCATGGGCAATCTGCAATTGGCCCTTCCGGATTCGGACAATCAACTCAACTTTTACGATTTTGGACAAAATCCCGCCGGCCTGCAGGCGGATCAAACCTATCGCTGGATGCGAATCTATCTGAATGCACAAAACCACTGGGGACGCTACCGCCGGCTTTACGATCCTGACAACGAGCAGAATTATTCTCTTATTTTCGAGGGCGTCAAAGCCCTTAATTCAAAAGAGACGTTTTGGGG
>JAADHR010000095.1:10783-15860 GCA_013151735.1 Calditrichota bacterium
TACGAAAAGAATTTTACCCTTACGGATACAACAACCGGGAATTACTGGTACAACGGCCCCATTATTCAAGCCATTTATTCGAGAAAACTGCCGTTGAATTTTTCACTGGGCATCGCATTTAATTACACCGTGCAGCTGGGGCTTAAGGATGTGTACACCAAGGTGGAATCCATTCGGCGCACGATTTTCCCGGGAGTGGGGTTAAGCTGGGGCGTTCAAACCCGTCAGGGGCAACTATCAAGACACCCGTCTTCGCCTGAAAACAGCTTTTCGGAAAGGACCGGATTAAAATACGGGGCGGGAGTTTTCATTTATCCGTACGACAACAAGACCCGCCTGACGGCGGTAAAGGAAATGCGCGATGCGGTCGTCTACCGCCAAATTGGTCTTCTAACCCGCTTTCGGGAGGTGAGAGGCAAATATATTCGGGATTATCGGACCAAAGGGGTTCTAATTGGCGGACAGGTTTTTCTGGCGCTTTCGCAGGCAGTTCATTTTGGCTTTTCCAACCAGTACCGGGCTTTTGGAACCACCGCGACGGACAATCTTTTTGTGAAGCGGGGCTACGAACAGCATATTCAAAATACAACCCTTGCGCGAATGGTTTTCCGCAAGCATGGCTGGCAAATGAGTACGCAGGTTTTACGAGAGTCATTTGACGGGTGGTCAAAAACCATCGAATATGGCTGCCTGTACGGAGAAGAATCCCGGCAGCGGATTACGGCCGGAATTGGCATTGGAACCAATCGAATGTGGCTACCGATCACAATGGGTGTGGAAGTTTACGGGGGTCGATTTCAACGAACGTACAGGGATTATCTTTCCCATCAATTTATTGAAAACAGACAACCGGAATGGGAACTCCGTGCCGGTCTGGAATTTCCCGTTTTTTCGGATGCCTGGCGGCTGCGTTTGGGAGGGAATTGGAGCGAACGGGTTCCTGACCTTCTTTATCTTTACGAGCGGGAGAAGCTCTGGAAACTCACATCCGGTCTCTCCTGGCGAGCATCCGGATTCAGGCTCTCTCTACTCGGAACATTTCGTTCCCGAATTCCGGATGGCGCACATGTTGAAATCGGTCAGCCTTTACACGAGATGTCACCGTTCATACCCACCGGGCATCGCCAGAGAGTAACCTTTCAAATCATTTTACAGCTTTTTGAAAAATAGGAACAAACACTTTTACACCACCCAAATTGTTTGCAAGTGGATTTCAGACCCAAATCATAAGGAGATGTGCAGATGTCATTTTTGAAAATTCGCCGGAATTTTTTTGTAGGACTGGTTATTTGTGGGTTGTTTCCAACGCTTCTCTTCGGCAGTGTTAAGGAGGGGCAGGTTGTTGAACATGTTTTATCAAACGGTTTGAAGGTTTTGACCGTGGAAAATCACAATTCCCCCATTATTTATTCGCAGATCACCTACAAGGTGGGCTCCCGCAACGAACATTTCGGCATCACCGGCATCTCCCATCTGGTGGAACACATGATGTTCAAGGGAACGCCAGCGTATCCGGGACAGGTTTTGAAAAATCTCATCAAAAAAAGCGGCGGCATTTACAACGCTTTTACAACCAAAGATTTAACGGCTTATTATGAGCAGGTACCCAAGAATAAAATCGGCGTGGTTCTGGCCATTGAGGCCGATCGGATGCACAATTCAAAATTTGATCCCAAAGAATTTCAACATGAACGCGAAGTGGTTATTGAAGAACGGCATATGCGTACAGATGACAGTCCCAAGGGAATGTTCGCTGAAGAATTTAATGCCATCGCATTTAAGAGCCATCCGTACCACAATCCTACCGTAGGCTGGATCAGCGATATTCAGGCTGTCACCCGCGACCGGGTTTACCAATACTACAAAACCTATTACGTTCCCAACAATGCGACTCTTGTGCTTGTGGGAGATTTTGACACCGCTCATATCATGAAGCTGGTAAAAAAATACTACGGTGTTATTCCAAAGGGCAAACCGGTTCCCCCGGTGGTTTCCGTGGAAGAACCTCAAAATGCCCGCCGCACGCTTACGTACAAGCGGGCTGATTTGAAGATGCCCGTCTTGCAAATGTCGTTTCATACCCCCGCTTTTGGGAATCCGGATTGTGCTCCGCTGACAATTGCCGCACAGATCATGGGCGGAGGCCGATTTTCCCGTCTAAAAAAGGCACTGACCCAGAAAAGAAATTGGGCGCGTTCCGTACGCGTATTTTTCGAAAAAGGGAAGGATCCCCAGCTTTTCTCCTTCATTGTTGAGCTGTACCCAAAATATCAATCCAAGTTGGATTCGGTAGAAACAATTATTTGGGATGAAATCCGAAAAATGCAAACGGAACCCATTACGGACTACGAATTTCAAAAGATTAAAAATAATCTCAGAGCAGATGAATTAATAAAGGATGAAAAGGTTTCGGCAATTGGAGGAAAACTGAGCCGTTATGAAACCCTTTTAAGCTGGAAATACCGGGACGAGTGGCCAAAGGAACTTAAAGCCGTTACGAAAGCAGATATTCAGCGTGTGATGAACACCTATTTTGCACCCGAAAAAGTGACGGTGGGGTACCTGCTTCCCGATACGTCCAAGGTAAAACGACGCGCCTTGGCCCTCAAAAAACACCATAAAAAATTGAAAAGTGATGTTCCTGAGGGACACGGAGGTGTCCAGCCACCCGTTACCACGAACAGTGAAGCCATCTCCCTCAACGACATCATCCGGCCGCGCCCCGTTGCCAACCGAATCCACACATTCACGTTGAAAAATGGCATCCGTGTGTACGCCATTGAAGATCACACCGTTCCTGCATTTCGTCTTCATGGCATTATTGACACCGGAAACATGCCGGAAGAAGCAAAACTGCACGGGATTGCCAACTTCTTCGGGAAAATGATGAATCGGGGAACACAGAAGCACACCTTCGAACAGTTGAGTCAGATGAAATCCTTCATTCCGATTGGCTGGCAGGTTCAAGCACACAACGGGGCTATTCTTTTTAATGGATTCAGTCTGCACGAAGATGTAGACTCCCTTTTCATCATTGGGAAGGAAATTCTTTTTGAACCGTCTTTTCCAAAGGATCAAATGGACCGTGTTCGAAAGTCAACCATTGCCCTTCTGAAATCGGCAGAAAAGGGAACCGGCTGGAAAACAAGCGTATTCCTTTTCTCCCATGTTTACAAAAACCATCCCTACGGCTGGATGGCGGGGGGAACTCCCGAAAGCCTGCAAAAAATCACACAAAAGGATCTTTTCGCCATCCACAAAAAATACGTCCGGCCTGAACGGACCCAACTGATCGTTTTGTCCGACTTTTCAATAAAAGAACTCCAATCGCTCCTGAACACAAAATTTGGCCACTGGAAAAACAAAACACCGTTTACCTACCACGAGTTTCCGGAGGTTCCACCCACACGCGGCCGAATGGTGAAGGCCTTCCCAATGCCCGGCAAAAAGCAGGTCGATGTGAAAATGGGATTTCGCTGGGTTGCCAAAACCGATCCCAATCTGGATGCACTGGATGTGCTGAATGACATCCTTGGAGGAAGCACATTAACCTCACGTCTGGGTGTTACCATTCGCGATAAAATGGGTCTTACTTACGGAATCACGACCAAAACCCGGACGCGAAAAATGGGAGGCATCTGGTTCCTGGCTGCCAAAACAGAACCTCAGCACGTTCAGAAATTAATTCGGGAATCCTTTAAAATTATTGATCAGGTTCGGGAAAACGGCATCACCGAAACCGAGTTAAAAAAGGCCCAGTCGTTCGATCTGAGAATCTTGCCCATGGTCGTTGAAACGCCGGCCGACATCCTGAATCTTGTAACGGACATGGTTAAATACGGCCAGCCCCTGACCTATTTTGACACCTACTACGACCGGATCATGCGGCTCAAGGTAAGCACCATCAACCGGTTGGCCAAAAAATATTTAAATACAAACAATTACGTGTTAACCGTTGCGGGTGATGTGCCAGCAAATGTGCTGGATGAATTTAAATGAACCCGGATCAGGAAATTCACACCAAAAAAGGAGGAGGTCAAATGAAAAAGTATTTGTTAAGCCTGGCAGTTGTTGCGATGGCTTGGGGCGTCTTTTCCGGAGGCCTGTTTGCACAGGGTGTCTGGGAAGTCGCATCCCAACCGACCATTGATGCAACACTTTACACAGTGGATGTTTTGGAGGATGGTCTCCATTGTTGGTTGGGCGGCTATGGAGGCTTGTTGTATTACTCGGATGACGGTGGGAACACCTGGCAGGCACAAAATTCAGGCGTTTCCAAATCGATTGAATCAATTAAATTCCTGACCGATTCGCTTGGATTTGCGGCCACTTACGATGGAAATATTTTGCGAACGTTTGATGCCGGATCGACATGGGAAAAAATACCAACAGCCAACAGCACTGCACTTTATTCCATGAGTGCCGTGGACAGCTCCCATGTTTGGGCGGTTGGAAAAGCCGGAACGATTCTGTTTTGTAACGGTGACACGGTTGTGACCCAGGCCTCAAATATTACAAAGGATTTGTACGGTGTCAGCTTTTACGATACCCTGAACGGAATTGTGGTGGGCAAAAATCAAACCGTTTTGTACACAAAAGACGGCGGAGCCACCTGGGCCGTTGCCAGCTCCGTTCCCGCTGCCGAAAACAAGGATTTCAATGCGGTAAAAATGACGAACGATTCCACCGCCTGGTTGGTTGGTGACGGTTTCGGCGCGGGAATTATCCTAAAATCGATCTTTATGAAAACAACCGATGGCGGCGACACCTGGACGCTTTACGATTCGGACACCTACAAAAACATGTGGTCGGTTGATTTTTACGATGAATCCCACGGAGCCGCCGTGGGTGACCACGGTGTGGTCTACACAACCGATGACGGAGGCACAACCTGGACGCTAAAACCCTACGGATTCGGATTTACGGCCAAATCCGTTAAAAGAATCGGAGACAATTTGTGGGTTTCCGGTTACGACGGTTCTATTGTAAAATCCACGGACGGGGGGGACACCTGGACCTATCTGGCCAAAAATGGTCCCAATTTGTACGCCATGGCGTTTGCTTCCAAAACAAACGG
>JAADHR010000096.1 GCA_013151735.1 Calditrichota bacterium
CTGTGCAATATGGCCGTTGAGGCCGGGGCCAAAAACGGCATCATTGAGCCGGACGAGGAGGTTTTCGATTTTGTTTCTGCCCGAACCGACGCCCCTTACGAAGCTGTTTACAACGATGCCGATGCTGTCTTTGAAAAGGTGTTCACCTACGATGTATCCCAATTGGTGCCGTTGGTTGCGAAACCGCACTCCCCGCAAAACGGAGCGCCTGTAACTGAGGTGGAAGGAACCCCTCTGGATCAGGCATACATTGGCTCCTGTACGGGAGGCAAACTAACCGATTTTATCGCCGCCGCAGAGATTTTGAAGGAGGGTGAAGTAAAAACCCCTACTTTTGCCGTTCCTGCAACAACCGCGGTGGAAAGGGGACTTAGCGAGACAAAAATGGACGGCAAGAGCATTCGGGACATTCTGGAAACTGCCGGTGTCCGGGTGGGACCACCGTCCTGTGCGGCCTGTTTGGGCGGGCCCCCGGATACCTTCGGCCGATTGAATAATCGTGAGGTGTGCATCTCAACCACCAACCGAAATTTCCCGGGCCGGATGGGGTCCATGGATTCTCAGGTGTACCTGGCCTCTCCCTACACGGTGGCCGCCTCGGCTCTTGAAGGCAAAATCACCGATCCCCGAAAATTTCTGGCATAAAGAAATCATAAAAATGTGTTGACAGGGTTGACAGGATTTCTCCGGATGTCCGTTTATCCTGCAAGTAATAAAGGCGGAGTTTTTATGAAAAAGAAAATTTCAGGAAAGATTTACGTTTTGGGGGACAATGTGGATACGGATCAGATTATTCCGGCACGACATTTGGTTTACGATCTGGAAGACCCGGAGGAACAGAAACTCTACGGAAAATATTGTCTTTCCGGAGTGCCCGCAGCGCAGGCTGGTTTACCAAACGGAAGCATTCCCTTTGTAAAAGAGGGCGAGACGAACTCCGAGTTCCGCATTATTGTGGCCGGAAAGAATTTTGGCTGCGGCTCCTCCCGTGAACATGCTCCGGCCGCCCTGAAAATTGCAGGGGTTCAGGCCATTGTTGCAGAGAGTTACGCCCGTATTTTTTACCGAAATGCCATCGATGGCGGATTCGTGATTCCGTTCGAAGCAACCCGATCCGTTTTTCAATCCTTCAGAACGGGAGATCGTGTTGAAATTGATGTGGACGCGGGAAAACTGACGAATCTAACCTCGGGCGACACGGTGGATTTGCTGCCTCTGGGTGATGTAGAAGACATATTGAATGCAGGCGGAATTTTTAATTATGCTCGAATGAAAGGAGATTTTGTATCGTGAAGACCTATCGTGTAACGGTTTTGCCCGGTGACGGAATCGGTCCTGAGGTGGTTGCGGAGGCAATGAGGGTGTTGAAGGCCGCCGGCGAAAGAGTTGGTTTTTCAGTGGAATTAACAGAGGCTCTCATCGGCGGGGCTGCCATTGATGCAACAGGAAGTCCTTTGCCGCCCGAAACTGTTGAAAAATGCCGACATGCCGATGCAGTTTTTCTGGGGGCCATTGGCGGGCCGAAGTGGGAAAATTTACCCCATTCGAAAAAACCCGAACAGGGTCTTTTGGGGATTCGGAAGGCTCTGGGAACCTTTGCCAATCTGCGTCCTGCCAGGGTTTGGGATGCATTGATTTCGGCATCCACACTGAAGCCGGAGGTGGTTCGGGGGGTGGATATCATGATTGTGCGGGAGTTGACGGGTGGAATCTACTTTGGCAGCCCTTCCGGTTTTGAGACGCGGGAAAAGTCCCGTGTGGCATTTAATACCATGATTTATTCTGATTGGGAAATCGAGCGCATCGCAAAACTGGCCTTCGAAATAGCCCGTCAGCGCAATCACCGGTTAACCTCTGTGGAAAAGGCCAACGTTCTGGACGTGTCCCAACTCTGGCGCGAAATCGTCATCGACGTGTCCAAAAATTATCCCGATGTGACCCTTACCCACATGTACGTGGACAATGCCGCCATGCAGTTGATTCGAAATCCTCGGCAATTCGATGTGATTGTGACCGGGAATCTTTTTGGTGATATTTTGAGTGATGAGGCGTCCATGCTCACGGGGTCTCTGGGAATGCTGCCTTCCGCGTGCGTCGGCGGGAAAATCGGATTGTACGAGCCTGTCCACGGTTCCGCCCCGGATATTGCCGGAACTCATAAAGCCAATCCGCTGGCCTCCATTGCTACGGTTGGCATGATGTTAGACTACAGCTTTGGCCAGAAAGAAGCCGCCCGCGCCATTGAATCGGCCATCGAAAAAACACTGGCGAATGGCTTTCGGACAGCGGATATTGCCGAAGCCGGTTCAACTGTTCTGTCCACTTCAGAGATGACGGAAGAGGTTCTAAAACATTTGAAGGCAGTTGCTTGACTTCAGGTCATTCGTATGGAATGGCTTGTATCCAAAAAAACGACAGGTCCGTGTGTTTCGGAAGAAGCCGAAATGAGGGGATTGGTTTAACAGGGGGAAACCCGGCATAATTCTTGGGGGCTTCTGATTTTCAGCAAGCAAGGGATGGACTTGTGATTCTTCCAAAGAAGAGCAATTCATGAAAAATCCACGATTCAGATTCTGCCGTCCGGCCTTTCCTTCTGAAACAAAATCCCCTTTTATTCGTATTTCAAGACAAAGACAAGTGGCAGGAAAATTAATTTTTATGGAATCAGGATTCTTGTCGTTGTCTGGTGGTTGTCTGAATTTTCCCCGGGAGGCACTATGGAAAATCAAAATTCCGATAAAAAAATGAAATACTTGTACCGTTCACGTACCAATAGGGTGTTTTCAGGCGTTTGTGGCGGAATGAGTGACTATTTGGGTTTGGATGCCACGCTTATCCGCATTCTTTTTGTGCTCCTGGCCTTCATTAATGGAATTGGAATTTTGCTCTATTTGCTGGCTTTGATTATCATTCCTAAAAATCCTTACGAAAAGGAAGTCAGTACAAAAGCACGGACCGATCATTCAAATACGTCTATTCTTATCGGAGCAATTTTAATTATTGCAGGAATTTATTTTCTTCTTGCAAATTATGCCCCCTTTTGGTTTCCATTTGATTTTTATTGGCGGTGGGTGTTCGATTGGCGTCTTTTCTGGCCGATTATGCTGATTGCCCTGGGCGTTTTCTACATCTGGTACGTGGCGTCCAAACCCGAGGAAAAGGCAGAAGACATCTTCCGGGAAACCACCGAACCGAGAAAGGAGGAACCCGTGGCACCTTCACAACCGAAATCACAGAAATCACAGAAAAGATTATACCGCTCGCTGACGAACAAAAAAATCGCCGGCGTTTGCGGCGGATTGGGAGAATATTTTGATGTCGATCCCACCTGGATTCGACTGGGGTGGTTGCTGGTTTCTCTCTTCCATCCCCCGGCCGGAATCCTGGTGTACATTATTTTGGTAATTGTGGTACCTTACAAAGAACAAGAGACCGAGGTGACAAAATGAAAGGTGCTGTTAGGAATCGAACACAGTCCATGTGGCCGGGAATTGTTCTGATTGTAATCGGTTTGATCTTATTACTGAATCAATTGGATATTTTTACATTTGATTGGAATGTTTTCTGGCCGTCCCTGGTCATTTTGCTGGGTATTTTTTTCTTCGTTCGCGTGCCTCGGGATCGGGGAGCCATTTTCCCGGGTGTTCTGTTTTTTCTGAGCGGGCTTCTGTTTCTGGTAAAAAATCTGTCCTGGTATGAGCCTTACATTGAAGTTTCTATCGGCGGCATGCTGATGATTATTTTGGGACTGGCCTTTGTGGCTCTCTACATTGTTCAACCGGAAAATTGGGGGCTCCTCATTCCCGCCAGTTTGTTTCTCTTTTTTGGATTTATTATTTGGGCTGATCGTGTGGGACTTATCGATTGGTACACGCGGCGTCAAATTCTTCGCCTGTGGCCGGCTTTGCTGATTTTGATCGGTACCGGAATTGTGATCAGCGGGCTTCAAGCCTCCAAAAAATCGGAGGAACCCCCGGATACTCCTCCATCCGGCAGTGAGGACATGACTGAAATCAAGAAAACCCCTTCCCCGGAATAGGGTATGTTTTAATAAAGTCCCCGGCACTTTTTACGTGCCGGGGACCTCTTAATCACGCCGAAATTAGTTGTAAATTTCCCCCTTAATTTTTTGAGTGAGTTCTTTGCTTGTGCGCAGCGCTTTTTGCAGCCGGCCAAAGGAATAATCCCGAATAAATTTTTCGGCCATTTCCCGATTGGTCTTGAGTAATTCAATCGCCGTGTTTTCAACGGACGGTTGCAGCGCAAAGGCCTCCTTCTCTTGCGCGTTCCAGACCGATTGGATTTCACCGATCGTTTTGTAATAATTCAGCCCCATAAGATTTTCCAGGTCGTTAAAAATCCAGAAGGCCTTATCGGGACGGTAATCAAAGGTTCCGGGCAGGGGATTGAAATGGTGGGCAAACGAATTTTCCCAGGTGTCCTGTCCGGGGACAAAATGCATGCAGCGGGGGCCCTCCGGAATACCGGCGTAAAACGGGACGTACGTATTCACGTCGGGACGCCCAAAACTCAACCAGACCACATTGGCCACAACGGGAGGCAGACCGGCCCGCAATTGGCTGATGGTGGAGTGCTGCGTGGCGGCCGTGCAGATGGTGCGCTCAAAACTCCGGTTGGGGTTTCCTTTTTTGTCTACGGTGACATCATAAGGGGTCCCTTCGTAGTGATCCCGCAAAACGATCATGAGATCGGCCGGGGTCAGTTTATGAGCCGGTTTAACGGAAAAGGGCAGGCCGTTTTTGAGGGCTTCCTGAACGGTGGTCGTTTTTCCCGAAAGCAGTTGTTGACCGCGCCACTGCCGGGTGTCGTACCCGCGGGAGGCATATTTTTTATCGTAAATACGATTAAAGACCGCTGCGAAATCAAAGGGTTTTCCGCTTTTCGGATCATACCAGCCCCGCCGGATGGCGTAATCCCGCACATTGTCTTTCGAGGTGATGAAATTTTTGGGGTCGTTAAAATGGACCTGTCGGATAATGAAAATATTGGCCTGAAGAACTACCCGGTCATCGGGAACGCGTTCGGCCACCCAGTGCTTGCCCCGTACCATCGCCAGCAGCCAGGCCTCATTAGGATCGGCAATGGTAAGGGTGCGGCCCAATGCGGCGTAGCCGAACCGGTCCAGCAGTTTTCCTGCCAATTCAACCCCTTCTCTGGCAGTTTTGGCCCGCTGCACAATCAGGTGGCGCAGCATGAAGCTGATCCCGCCGTCGGTGAGGTCGGATTTATCTTCAATTGAAGGGCAGGCATTGCTGGCCACCGTAACGCCCCACTCATTAATGGCGTAGTCTGAAAAAGACTGATCTACGCTTTCGATCCAGAGGTAAGACCAGGTTGTAGGAACCTGAGGCAGTGTGCCCCCGTTTTTCAGTTGTACCACCTCTCCGGGTTCGTGATGCAACCGGGGAACGCGCCAGAGGTTAAAGAGGCGTCTGCCCGAATCATCTTCGTTGTGACCCACCAGAACCGAGCCGTCTGCCGTCGCTTTTTTCCCGGCGACAATGGTGTAGCAGGCAAACCCGGTGTGCACGGTAAAAAGCAGGATTAAAACAGCAAACAGCCCCACTGTTTTTTTCATCGGAAAACTCCCTATTTTTTCTTTTTGAAAGTCACACGGTTTTCATTTCCGGCCATCAGGCGTTTGATATTGCTGCGATGGGTGAAAACAATCAAAATAGCGATAATGAGGCTTAGAATGAGAAGGGGTGGTTTGTAAGGACGGCCCAGTGCGTCCAGAACCAACAAAACGATCGGAAGGGAAATAGCCGCTGTCATCGAGGATACGGAAACGTAGCGGGTGGTAAAAAGAACAATCAAAAAGATAATGAAAACAAAAATAAAAGCGATCGGGTAAAGGCCAATGAGCATGCCTGCTGCTGTTCCCACCCCTTTGCCGCCGTGAAATCCGGCAAAGATTGTCCAGATATGGCCGATGACGGCACTGAAGCCTGCGATTATTTGAAGATACACGGGAGCCAGAGAAATGGAGTCTATTCGGATTTGCGAGACCAGCACGGTTGCAAGAACTCCTTTGGCCACATCAATGATCATCACAGAAATCCCAATTTTCCATCCCATGACCCGAAAGGCATTTGTTCCTCCGGCATTCCCGCTTCCGTAATTCCGAATATCAATGCCTCGAAACAGTTTTCCAAAGATAATGCTGGTTGGGAATGATCCCAGCAAATAGCTTACGACAATGATGGTTAGCAGGGTTAGCATACGATCCTCAATAGTTTGATTTTATTCTTCCTTTCCCAGAACAGCAATTGCGGCGGCGCCCGGTCCGGCGTGTGCCCCCAAAGCGGGGGATGCTTCCATAATAAACTCCACCCCCTGTTTGAATAGCTCCTCGATTCGTCTGGCATACCACGTTGCAATTTCAGGCGCAGCCACGTGGACGATGGCGAACTTCCGCTTTTGATAAGATCGGGTTTGCTTCTCTATTATTTTGAGCAGCTTTTCCCGTACCGGAATTCCCTTTTTGGCTGTTCCCAGTTTTTTGGTTTTGCCTTCCCGAGTAATCGTAATAACCGGCACCAGATCCAATAAATTGGCCAGAAATCCCTTTCCTTTACTGACTCGTCCGCCCATCACCAGATATTTAACCGTATCGGTACTTATAAAAATTTTGAGATTATTAATGGCCGTTTCAACAATTTGAATCACTTCATCCAGTGGTTTTCCGGCTCTTACCGCTTCACCCGCCTCGATCATAACCAATCCCAATCCAACAGACGTGTTTCGGGAATCAATCACGGCAATTTTTTTGCCGGTTTTTGCCGAGACTTCTTTGGCAGCACGCTCAGCCGCCTGCAATGTTCCGCTCAGTTTCCCCGCCAAATGAACGGAAAGAATCGCTTCGTACTGACTTGCCAGCTGCTCGTATAATCTCACAAAATCCTGAGGCGTTGGCTGGGAGGTTTTGGGAAAAGATTTGGCTTTTTGCAAACGTTCGTAGAATTCCTCCGGAAAAATTGTAATTTTATCCAAAAATTCCACTCCGTCGAAGAAAACCCGCACCGGGATCATGTGGATGTTGTATTTCCGCAGAATGGATTCCGGGAGATCGCACGACGTATCCGTCAACAGGGCAATTTTGCTTTTGGCGACGTTCCCGTGGCTGTCCGTGTGCTGTTGGTGCATGTCATCCACTTTTTGCTGCATGATTATCCCGTAGCTGCGGACAGCATCAAACACCTGGCGCGGGTCGTTTGTGTGTATGTGGACCCGAACCCGGGTACTCGAACCGGCAACAATGAGGGAATCGCCCATGGACTCCAGCTTTTTCCGGATTTCATCCCGGGGAATATTCTCTCCACTCAGAAAAAATTCCGTACAAAAGCGGTAGGTGATGGAATCGGTGGAGTAAGTAATGGCCGCTTCCTTGTTTTGTTGCGTGGCGGTCTCACTCAGATTTAGATTTTCGATTTCCTCGATGGTGCCGCTGTCAATGAACTGGGTCACGCCTTCCAGCATGTAAACAAATCCCTGGGCACCGGCGTCGACCACTCCCGCTTTTTGCAGAACCTTTAGTTTTTTCGGGGTATTTCGGAGAGATTCTTTTGCAGCTGCCAACGAACTTTTCAGCAGCTCGGTAAAATCGTTTGTTTCCTTGGATTTCTCCTGAATGTGTTTGCCCCAATCCTTTATAACGGAAAGAATAGTTCCCTCTTTTGGATTGGAAAGGGCCTCGTACGAACGATCGATTGCCTGCCTGACGGCTTCAGCAAAGTGCTCTGTAGAGATTCTCACCTTTCCCTCGAGTCCTTCTGCCAAACCCTGGAAAAACTGCGCGAGGATCGCTCCGGAATTTCCCCGGGCACCCTCCAGTGCAGAATTTGCAATCTTCTCGCTGACATTTTCAATGGACTGGTTTTTGGCTGCGTCAATTTCAGAGGCAATTTTTTGAACAGTAGAGGCCATATTGGTTCCGGTATCTCCGTCGGGCACAGGAAATACATTGATGTCATTAAGCTGCTGGTGCATTTTCATTAGGCCCTGTGCACCGGCTTTCATGGCTCGATAAAGCCGTCTTCCATTAAGATAGTGAATTTTCATCGTCATCCACCTCGCGTCACGTTTAACAAAGAGAAATACTTTTCGAAAACGACAAACTGACCGTTTTAAGAAACGTATTTCTCACCTTTCAACTTCTATTTTACTAAAAAAAAGCGGGGCTGTCAAGATATTTGTCAAAAAAGACAGATTTGTTGTTCGCATTTGTCAGAATCTTGTACCCTAAGATCTGAAAATCGGTAGTAAATCCTGTCATCCAGTCAAATCTTTTGTAGAGTGCGACGGCGGATGAAGAGCGTGTCCAAGAATGGTCAAAAAAGGCTTGACAATTTAATAAAATAAGCGTAAATTTAAATATTTTTAAAATGTGAATAAACCCGTCATTTTTTTATTTCACATCTTCAGGACAGACGTTTTCCGGTTTTCGGGTAACTGATTATTAATAAAAAAGTATCAATAAATTATCTTATTATTATCCTGATTCGCTTCAACACAAACCATGTTTTTTTTAAAATATATTCCATAAACCAAGGACTAAGTTATGAATACAGTCTCCATTCCGATTCGCCTAAAGGATGCCAAACACAGACAGGTGCTGAATACAATTCGCCTGTATGGTGAGATTTCGGGCGCTCAGATTGCCCGATTGACGAACATCTTGCCCTCCACCATCGTCTACATTCTGCGATCATTAAAAAAGGAGGGCCTTATTCAGGTCAGCCGTATTGGGAATTCTTCCAGTGTGGGGGGGAAGCCTCCCACATTGTGGCAGCTTCGAAGCGATAAAGGTGTAATTATTGGGCTGGAAATCATTCCAAAGGAAATTCGAACAACCCTAATTGATTTTTCCAATACGATCATCTATCAGGAAAAACGACCCAGTTTGGGGAAAATCGGAGGGGACGAAATTGAGGCCGTCGTTCGAAACTACATTCATTCGCTTATGGATGAACAACGCATCCCCGAGGATAAAATCATAGGAATCGGATTGGCGCTTCCGGGGCTGGTGGATTCAAAAAATGGCATTATTCATTATTCCAAGTCCCTCGGAATGAGAAACGTCCCGTTGCAGAAGCGCTTGCAAGAGAGCCTGGGACTTCCCATAATCATTGCAAATGATGCCAACGCCGGGGCGCTGGGGGTGAAATGGTATCCTGATTCCCTGGAAACGCTCCCTGAAAGCATTGTTTATTTAACAATTAACGAGGACTTTTTCAGCATTGGCGCCGGGCTGATTATCGGCCACAAGCTCTACGACGGGTCTTCAGGGACGGCGGGGGAAATCTTTCCGATTCTGCCGCCCATTTCGAAATTGGTCAAAAAGGCTATTCAAAAAAATAAGGGCGAATGGCAGTCGATTAAGGGCTTTGAAAAGGGAGACGAGGTTCTCTTTTCGGATCTGTTAAAGTGTACCTCTGAAAACTCCCGAATTGCCAATTTTGTCTTTCGGAATATTGGTTTGATTGTATCCAAAGAGATTATCAATATTATTGCCTTCCTGAATCCCGAATTAATTGTGATCGGGGGAGACATCTCCCAGGTGAAATTTTTTATTAGTGACTACATTGTCCCTTATGTGAAACGCAAATCCAGCAAATTGTTTCCCATCGGAATTTCCCTTCCGCAAATCACATTCTCACCCTTTGGGATTTATTCCGTTTCCATGGGAGCAACCGCTCTGATTTTAAGGGAAATATTTGGCGAGAACAGCTAAAAAACCCCGGCAGCCAGGCATCCCCGCTAAAATTCGAAATAATTCTTTGCGTTAAAATAGGAGATGTTGCGAATCATTTGTCCCACCAATTCCCAATCCGTTGGGATGAGTCCCTTTTCCATGTCTTCCGCGAGGAGATTGCACAAAATGCGCCGAAAGTAATCGTGTCTGGAATAGGAAAGAAAACTTCTGGAATCGGTCAGCATGCCCACAAATCGGCTGAGGAGGCCCTGATTGGACAGAGAATTCAGTTGCGCCTCGATGCCCTGCTTCTGGTCCAAAAACCACCAGCCTGAGCCAAATTGCATTTTCCCGGGAACGGAACCGTCCTGAAAATTGCCAATCATTGTGGCAACCATTTCATTATCTTTCGGGTTGATATTGTAGATAATGGTTTTTGTAAGTTTTTCCTGACTGGCCAATCGATCAAAAAATTTGGCCATGTTTTTGGCAACGGGTGTGTCTCCCATGGAATCGAACCCTGTATCCGGGCCGAGACGGGTGTACATGCGCGTGTTGGTATTCCGAATGGCCCCGTAGTGGAATTGTTGCACCCATCCCTTTTCATGATCCATGAAGGCCAATTCAATTAACATGGCTGACTTAAATTTACGGATTTCCCCTTCTTCCAGAGTGTGACCGGAACGAACCTTGTTGAAAATTTTAACGATGTCGTCTTCTGTGTACTTGTCGGCGTAAAATTCCTCAATCCCGTGGTCGGAAAGGCGGCATCCCATTTGAGCGAAATAATCGTGGCGGCGGCGCAGAGCGTCCAGAAGATCCGGGAAGGAAGTGATGTCCAAATCGGCTCGTTCTGCAAGTGTGTCGAGGTAGCGGTTGTAAAATTCCGGGTTTTCCACAGCCATGGCTTTGTCGGGACGCCAGGCCGGGAAAACGCGCACACCAAAATCACTTTGCTGAAGAATTCTGTGAGAGTCGAGAGAATCCGTTGGATCGTCGGTTGTGCAAATGACCTCCACATCCCATTTTTTGATCAGATTTTGGCAAGAAAAATCATCATTTTGAAGCATGGCTGTGCACGCGTCGTAAATGCTCTTGGCCGTGGAGGGGTTCAGCAGGTCCGTAATTCCAAACGGCTTTTTCAATTCCATGTGAGTCCAGTGATACAGGGGATTTCTCAGCGTGTAGGGGACCGTTTCGGCCCATTTTTGAAATTTTTCCCAGTCGCTGGCAGACCCCGTAATGTATTTTTCATCGATGCCATTGGCGCGCATGGCCCGCCATTTGTAGTGATCGCCGGCCAGCCAAATTTGCGTCAGGGACGCGAATTTTCGATCCTCGGCAATGTCTTTCGGATTAATGTGACAGTGGTAGTCGATGATCGGCATGGTTTCCGCGTAGTCGTGATAAAGCCTTTGAGCGGTTGGGGTTTTCAGCAAAAAGTTTTCGTGAATAAAGGGGTGGTTCATTTTTGTATCCTTTCATTTTAAAATAGTTACGGTTTTTATCTCCTTCAAAATTCAAATGGCCTGATGTGTTCTTTCCGAAACCGGAAAATTTCCCTTACATAATTCTAATCTTTGAAGATTAAAAATCAAGTATTTTTTATCAAATTGCCTCACCAAAAGCGTTGTCTGCGAATTTTATCAGGTTTGCCCTTTTGATCTTATGGAAAGGGGATAGACCGTTAAGTTGGATGTTCAGACACCGAAAACGAGTAGACATGCGCCATAAAAGAAAGAGGTATGATCAAAAAATGTATTAAATCAATATGAGAATATGCAGGTATATACAAAAAGCAAATTAATAAAAATCTTTACGATAGATGATTTGTTGATTCAATAATGCATATAACCAATTAATAAACAAATAGTAGCAATCAATAGAAATAAAAATAAAAAATATCAAAAAAGTGTTGACTTTAAAATAATATCATGTTATATTGAAAATGTTAATTTGAGAAGCAAAAATACATGCGCCTCGAATTGGTTGCATCGATGAAGGGTTTGTTCTATTTGTGATGATATCTGTCCTTTATACGCCGCTTTGCCGAAAGAAGTTTTAAGGCGGGATGAATTTAGTCCCGAAGGCGAATGGAGCAAACATGTAACTCTCTCAAGCAGCAATCGGTACTACCTCATATTTTAAAATGATCGCTTGTCAACGGGGGCCTATCCGAAAAAAATCATAAATTAATGCGCAAGCCTTTTCAATCAAAAAAGGTGGAAACCATGAAAAAAACGATCCTTTTCTTTGTGTTTTTGTTTCCTGTCATTTTGTTCGGATCATCCGTAGTGCTTCAGGCAGGTTCAGCGGCCTCCATTCAGGGGGTCGTTCGGGATTCCAAAACTCACGATCCCCTTCCCGGTGCGAATGTTTTTCTGGTGGGAACCAGTTTAGGTGCTGCGTCCGATATCCACGGAAAATACATTATTCCTCACGTTCCTCCCGGAAAATACACCCTTCGGTCCCAGTTTATCGGCTATAAAACAAAAGACATCCCTATTCTGGTGCAGCCGGGTAAAACACTCCGGCAGAATATTTTCATGGATTATGTGGGGGTGGTCAAGGGAAAAACGGTGGTTGTAACCGCTCAGGCGGAAGGGCAGATGGCCGCCATCAATCAGCAGTTGACATCTGACCGAATTGAAAATGTGGTCTCGTCTGCCCGCATTCAGGAGCTCCCGGATGCCAATGCCGCCGAATCTCTGCGGAGGCTGCCGGGAATTTCCATTGAACGGGTTGGCGGCGAAGGAAGCAAGGTCGTTATTCGCGGATTGGCTCCCAAGTACAACGTGATTACCATCAACGGCGTGCGGATGGCGTCATCCAATCCCAATGACCGAAGTACGGATTTGAGCATGATTTCCTCAAGTATGCTGGAAGGTATTGCCGTGTCTAAAACGGTAACGGCTGATCAGGATGCAGATGTGTTGGGCGGAACTGTGGACTTTGAGATAAGAGAAGCGAGGGCATCGAAGCATGGAGTGGGATTTCATTTTCTGGCACAGCACGGCTACACGGGGCTTCCGGATGCTTACGACAAGTACGATAATTACAAGTATGTTCCCATTATTGAGGGGCGATTTTTTAAAAAGCGCCTGGGGATTTTGATTCAGGCCAATTTTGAAAACCGAAACTTGACGTCCAATGAATTTTCTGCATCTTACACACACAAATCAACAGACCATATTTACTACATTACCCAGTCTATTGATCTTCACTACATGCCGCGGTTTCGGAAACGAACCAACGGAATTCTGGCCCTGGATTACAGGCTGCCTGAGGGGAAGATCAGTTTTACGAATTTTTTCAATTCAGCGGTTACAAAGGTAACGGATCGAAGCGAGCTTTTTAATGTGGGGGGGAATCAGCACATTTACGGGTTGTCCTACTCGAAGGGCGAAAATACCATGATGAGCAATATTCTGGCCATAAAAGGCAAGCTTCCCTTTTTCCATCTCCTTAATGCGGATCTCAGATTGGCTCACAATTATTCGGAAACCAGCCGGCCTAAGGATTGGGAAGTGACCTTTTACCAGTCGCCCGCGGGGATTGGCAAATTTTCGAACAAGGTTAATTTGGATCCGAAAGATGTGGTGGCGGCCGTTGATCCCAATCCCAAGAAAGCGAACTTAAACACGGTTCTGATTAACAACAACGATTCCAAAGAACGTACACTGATGGCTTCTCTGGATATGGATTTTCCCCTGAATTTTTCCAATCAGGTCACCTCTGTGATCAAGTTTGGGGGAAAATATCGGTACCAGAAGAGGTCTTATGAGGCGGAGGTGTACAACACGAATGCAACCTTTGTGTCACCCAGTGCTCAGGGTGCCAGCCGAATGATTGTAAAACATTTTGGTTTGCATGTCAGTGACCCGACGGCCATTCATCTCTCGTATTTTCTGGATAAGGATTTCGACTATGGGGAATTTCTTGAAGGCGATTATACGATGCACAATCCCATTAAATTCAGCATGATGGAAGACCTGGTCAATTTTTGTCGGGAAAACACGCGGGCGTTTGCCAAAGCGGGATCACGGGAGGCCTTTGCGCGCAACACCTACCTTTCCCTGACCCATAATTATTCCGGGCACGAAGTGATGACTGCCGGGTACGTCATGGCCACGATTCACGTTGGCCGACAGTGGACACTCATCCCGGGAATCCGCTATCAAAACCTGCAAACTACCTATTTCGGGACCCGCGGACAACAGACACCCCTTTCGTATTTGCGTTACAATCATTCCACCGATACCACGGTGACGGTGAGTCATCCCTACTGGCTGCCCGATATGAACATTCGATATAAACCCTTGCCCTGGTTTGATGTGCGCCTGTCCTATTCGCACACCATTTCTTATCCGGATTTTAAGGCCATTATTCCGCGGATCGATGCATCCATGGGGGCGAATGTGGCATGGAACAATTACAAATTAAAACCGTCCCGCTCCAGAAACTACGATCTGTATTTCTCGTTTTTCAGGAATAAATTGGGTTTGCTGACTATCGGTGGTTTTCTGAAGCAGATTGACAATCTGATTTACCCCTGGCGATTTAGCAAGCCCGGGCTGGAAGCCAAACCGTACTATTTAACCAACAAAACACCGTCTCCGCAAATTACCTACAACATTAGCACATATATTAACAACCCTTACGTGATTAACAACTGGGGCATGGAATTTGAGTGGCAGACCCATTTTTGGTATTTGCCAAATCCGCTCAAAGGATTGGTCCTAAGCGTAAATTACACCAAAATGCACTCGAAGGCTGAATATCCCTACGTCTTTGCCGGGGCCACGAGCATGTCCAATATCGATACGTCTTTTACGGATCGTCTGATTGATCAGCCCGATCACATACTCAATCTGGTAACCGGGTACGATTACAAGGGATTCTCTATCCGGGTGTCCATGCTTTACCAGGACGACGTGTTTACCGGATCCAGTCAATGGCCTCAGTTACGAACCAGTACAGCCGCCTACGAACGCTGGGATATTTCCTTCCGGCAGAAATTGCCCTGGTTTGGACTTCAACTTTACGGGGATGTCAACAATCTGAATGGGGCTAAGGACATGAGTGTCCTTCAAATGTATCCGGAAACACCCCGCTCAATGGAAATTTATGGGATGAGTGCGGATATCGGGCTTCGATTAAAACTGTGACCCTTGTATGGGGGAGAAAGATTTTCGGCGGGGGGTGTGAATCCCAAAAACAAGTTCTAAATGAATGAGTTTACTCTAAAAACCGCGAATGACACAAATTACGCTAACTTAATTTCAATAAAATCAATTCGTGAAAATTCGGGAAATTAGTGGGCAAAGGCTTTTTAAAGCAGACTCATAGACAAAAAAAGAAAGGTGGTGATGTCCGGCGTAAATCATTTAGGTGTTTTGGAGAATCAACCCGTTTCGTTTGTACAGGTGCAGCGAACGGAAATGGGGATGTGTTCCGCAATTGCACCTTGACCCATCAATAAAAAGGAGAAGCACCATGAACCGAATGAAAATGTTGTTGTTTTTAATTGTTGGTGTGGCGCTTTGCGTCGCCCCTATTCAGTCGTTTGCTCAAACCAGCGATACCCTGACCGTCTATGCCACGCCGAATAATTTGAATGATGTCATTACCGGTGATACGCTTTCAACCGGGGCGCAGGCTCACCATGTGTATAAACTGGTTTCGCTGGATACAACCTACAAATTTTCGGGAACCATTACCTCTACAGAAAACATTACCGTTCTGGGTGTTCCCGATCCTTCAACCGGTCGTCCTCCCTGCATTCAACCGGCAGTTTTGGAAGATGGATCCATTCCGGGGACCATGTTTAATTTGAATGCACCAGGCATCAAAGGGACTTTCAAGAACCTTTATTTGTTGGCTTTGGCCACCAACAACACAGCCAACGGGGGAGGCGTTGCTATTCAGGTGTCTGCAGACAATGTGCGGTTAACCGTAAACAACTGTGTGTTTGATGGGTGGCAGACCTTTGCTATCGGTTATAACGGGAATTGGGACGATTTTTTTATTTCCAATTCCAACTTTAGAAATATGGTTCATCCGAACCAGTGGTACATTGGCGAAGTTATTCGAAATGAATGGCCCGGAACAGCGTACACCGATACCATGAGCATGAAAAACAACGTCATGCTGGCCGTAAATGGGTACGCCGCCTGTCCGGTGACCAAATGGTACACACGGTATTTTGAATTCATCCACAATAAAGTCCTTTACACATTTAAAAATCCTCTCTTTATCTTTAATGTAACCAATGCTAAAATTAACAACAACGTTTTCTACGGAACCTACGCCGGCGGCGTGGATCAGGCCGAGAACCCGTGGTGGGACAACCTGTGGCATCCGGATACCACGTATGGGGTCATTGCGCTGGATTCCTTGAGCTTGGACAATGCCAAAATGTTTTGCCCGGAGGATTCCAGTAAACCGGATATCGCCAGCATTGCCGAAAGCAGAAGAACAGTCGAGGTGAAAAACAACACCTATTTCTGGCCGACCACTCTTACCGATTTCTGGGCTGCCTGGAACGACACGGCCAGCGATAAAATCATTACGCCAAACTGGATGAACGACCGTACAAAAGCGATGTTTGCGGATAAAACAACCTGGCCGGGATTGGTCGCTTCCAATAATGTGAATGCGGATGTCGATTATATGGATCAGATTAATACCGGAATTTTGAGTGGAACCACCGGAAATGACATCGGATTGCTGGCGTATTTCAAAGAAATCCGTACCGGAACGGCTGCAACAGATGTGTGGGGATACGGAATTACTCAGGTCAGTGGGGCTCCCGACTGGAAGCCGACCTGGCCCTTACCCGAGATGGAAGAAATTCCCACCCGGGTGGTGCAGAAAAACCCCACATCGGTTCCTTCGGGATTTGCGTTGTACCAGAATTACCCCAATCCGTTTAATCCGGAAACGACGATTCGCTTTGCCCTTCCCAATCAGGGGCATGTGAAATTGGTCGTGTACAACATGCTGGGTCAGCCGGTAAGAACGTTGATCGATAAAAATATGGCCGCCGGGTCCCACACAGCCATCTGGAACGGAACGGACAATGCCGGCCGGAAACTGTCCAGCGGTATTTACTACTGCAGACTGCAAGCCGACAAAAAAACAGCTACAACCAAAATGCTGCTGCTCAAGTAACCCGCTTGAACGAGACATAATTTCAAAAGGTGGGGCAGAAGGCAGAGGGCGTTCTGCCCCATTTTTTAGATGTTTTTTGATCACACACTGTTTACATTTCAATTGATAGGAAAGGCATATTGTGAGGGAAAATGCTGTGCGGTACGGTCAGTTTTCACCGGACGGAAAAGAATTTGTGATTGACAACGTGGCCACTCCCACACCCTGGATAAATTACATCTACAACGATCGCTACTTTTCGACCATTTCCAACAATGGCGGCGGCATCAGCTACGTGCAGAATCCCCTTCACGGGCGGATTACCCGCTATCGGATTAATGACGTTCCGCCGGATCGTCCGGGGAAATACGTGTACATCAAGGACGAGGAAACGGGCGATTTCTGGAGCGCCACCTGGCAGCCGGTGGGGAAAAATCAAAAGGCTTACCAAGCGGTACACGGATTCGGCTACACCCGAGTTTCTGCAGAGATAAATGGCATTTTCTCCGAAATCACCTATTTTGTACCGGTTGCCCAAACACAGGAAATCTGGCACCTGGTGCTTACGAATCGCTCCAACCGGCCGCGCTCACTTTCTTTGTTTGGGTACGTGGAGTTTTGTTTGGGACACGCTTTGGTGGATTTGATTAATCAGGCTGACGATCAGCATTTCAATCGCGTGGTGTTTGACTCCCGGTTGAACGCCCTGTTTGCCACCAAAACCTACTGGATCACGGAGGGCTTGAGTACCCAGCAGCAGGAAAACAAGGCCTGGGATCAGTGGGCATTTTTTACGGTGAATCATCCGGTGTCCGCCTACGAAACCCGGCGGGAGCGCTTTTTAGGGGCTTACCGAAATGAAAATGCCCCGGAGGCCGTGGAAACCGGGCGTCTTTCCTCACAGGACAGCGATTTTGGTAATGCTGTGGGTGCGCTCAAAATCGATCTGACCCTGCCTCCCGGGGGACGCATTCCGGTTCTGTTCCGACTGGGTGTAATTCCCAAGGAGCGGTTTGAATCGGACAAACAGGCAGCGGTTCAAGCATTTCGCACCCCGGAAGATGCAGCAACGGCTCTGCAGGCAGTGACGGAAAAATGGGAACGCTTTTTTCAGCATGTCCGCGTAAACACCCCGGATGCCGACACCAATATTTTCCTTAATTACTGGACGCCTTATCAGGCCAAGGTGGCTTTCGATGTGGGGCGGGTAGCCAGTTTTTACTATTGGGGCATCAGCCGGGGATTTGGATTCCGGGATATGGCTCAGGATATTTTGGCCATTACGATTTCAGATGTCCAAAAAGCCCGGGAACGCATTTTATTGTTGGCCCGCCAAATGTTTCGCAATGGCCGGGTGTACCATCATTTTTACCGAGATGGTCAGGGGGAGTTGACGCGCCACTGTGACGATTCCCTTTGGTTTATTCTGGCTGTGACGGAGTACATTCAAGAAACCGGGGACAAGGCCCTTTTGCAGGAGGAAGAACCCTTTGCCGACGGGGGGAAAGGTACTCTTTGGGATCACTTAAAGGCGGTGGTTCGGTATGCGGAAGATAATCTGGGGCCGCATCATTTGCCCATTTTCGGACGAGGAGATTGGAACGACACCCTCGATTACATCGGCGGCGAAGACGAAGGGGAAAGCGTGTGGGGCGGCATGTTCTACGTAGCCATGCTCAATCGTTTGGGAGAGCTGGCACATTTTGTAGGAGAGACTGCCTTTACCCGGGAAGTGGAGCGCCTGCGCGATCGCATTCAACAAAACCTGAATACCGTATGTTGGGACGGCAAGTGGTTTATTCGGGCGTTTGGGGCTGACGGGAAAAAAATCGGGTCCAAGGAGAACCGGGCGGGACGGATTTTCCTGAATACGCAATCCTGGGCAGTAATTGCCTCTGTCTCGGAGCCGGAAAAACTGCGCCAGGCTATGGACAGCGTTCGGATTCACCTGGACACGGACTTCGGTCCGAAACTATGTGCACCTGCCTTTCGGGAAATCGATCCGAACATTGGCCTGATCACCCGCTGCGTACCGGGGAAAAAAGAAAACGGGGCGGTTTTTTGCCACGCCACCACGTGGGCAATTCTGGCGGAGTGCCTGCTCAAAAGAGGGGATCAGGCCTTCGCGTACTACAAGAAGTTGCTCCCCAATGCGGTGGATTCGGATCAGTTTCGGGTTGAACCTTACGTTTATTCTCAGTATATTACCAGCAACGAGCATCCAACGGCTGGAATGGCCAGCCACTCCTGGCAAACCGGCACAGCCGCCTGGATGTACCGGGTGGCCATTGATTACATGCTTGGGGTGCGACCGACGTATTGGGGTCTTCGGGTGGATCCGGTTATTCCATCCGATTGGCAGGAATTTTCCGTGGAGCGGGTGTTCCGCGGCGCGCGCTACCGGATTCGGGTTCACAACCCGGGCGGCGTGGAAAGCAGAGTAACCCGCATTCAGATGGACGGTCAGCCGGTTGAAGGGCCGGTCCTGCCGATCTGTTCGAAAGCGGTCTGTCAGGTGGAGGTCTGGCTGGGGCAGATGAGATTGGAATAGAAGGGGCTTTCAGTGAACCGGCGACAATTTTTGGAGACGACAACAGCTATTCTGGGAGGCGCAGTGGTAGCAGGATGGAAAACCAATCCATCAGAAGCAGGGGAGACGAGCCCGAAATTCTGGGTGTGGATGCATCCGCACACCGGGTGGACGAACGATAAAGTGGAAGCTACCTTCCGGCGCCTGAAGGAATCTGGCATTGACGCGGTGCTGTTTTTGGTGTACAACGGCCGAAAGGCCTTTTACGAAAGTGATGTGCTTCCTGTGGAATCCCGGGAACTGGAGCGCCTGCTGCCTATTGCCCGCAAAGTGGGACTGGAACTCCACGCCTGGATGTTTAGCCTTATTTGCAATGTGGAGTCCGTCATTGAAAATCACCCGGACTGGTTTGTGGTGAACCGGGAAGGCATTTCCATTCTTAAAAAACAACCGTACGTGAAATATTACAAGTGGCTGTGTCCCAATCACACGGGGGTGCAGGATTTTCTGCTAAAGATTGTTTCGGAACTGACGCGGTTTGAATCCCTGGCCGGGATTCACCTCGATTACATTCGCTACCCGGACGTCATATTGCCCAAAGGACTTCACAAGAAGTACGGTTTGGTTCAGGACAGGGAATACCCTCAGTTTGATTATTGCTACTGCCCGGTGTGCCGCGACGCCTTTCAATCCAAAACAGGGCAGGATCCCCTCAAGCTGCCGGATCCGTCTCAAAGTCAGGCCTGGCGGACATTTCGGGAGGAGGCCGTTACGGCCCTGGTCGATCGGGCGGCACGGATCATCAAAACCGCCGGGAAACAGGCTTCCGCAGCCGTGTTTGCTACCCCGGCGCTTGCCCGGAAGCTGGTTCGTCAAAACTGGCCGGAGTGGTCCCTTGATGCGGTGTTTCCCATGATCTATCACAACGCCTATGCCGAGGATATTTCCTGGATTTTCACAGCCACGCGGGAGGGTGTTGAGGCACTCCACGGGCGAATGCGGCTGTACAGTGGAATTTTCGTGCCCAAATTGCCCGGTTCCGATTTGGCACAGGGGATTGCCGACGCGTTGCGCGGCGGCGCCGATGGGGTGTCCTTTTTCCCACTGGAGCGGATTGAGGCCGGTCAGTGGTCTTTGATTCGCGAAAAAAAATAAAGGGACGTTTGTAAAGGAACTTCTTTAGGAAAGGATATGATTGCGAGGTACAATGAGTCATCAAAAAAAAGTCATGGCGTACTATGTACTGGCAGCTTTGCTGGTGTGGTCTGTTTCCCTTTTTTCCTGTGCGAAATCCAAACTGCCGGTCACAGCTCTCCGGAGCTGGAAAATCGTGGTGTCCCCGGACGCCATTCCCAGCGAACGCTACGCCGCGGAGGAATTTCAAACCCTGTTCCGGCAGGGAACGGGATGGATGCTGCCCATAACCACAGAGGCGGATTCGGGCGGCCACCATATTTTCATTGGCTTTTCGCATCCCATGGCCCGGAGCGATGCGGGCTTTTCCACCCGGGGAATGGGGGAAGAGGCATTGCGGATTCGCATACGGCCGGACAACATGGCCATTGCCGGCGGACGCCCCCGGGGCACGCTGTACGGGGTGTACGAATTCTTCGAACGGGAGCTGGGGGCGCGGTTCCTCATGGCAAATGTCACCTATTTCCCGCCCAAACTAACGGAACGGGCCATTCCCTGTGAGGATTACCATTACCAGCCGGTGTTTTTATATCGCAATGTGTATTTTGGGGAAGTACAGGGAAATCCGAAATTTGCCACACGCCTGCGGGTGAACACCGTCACCGATTCGGCCAAATACGGGGGACGAACCGAACAGCAGTTGATTAACCACTCGTTTTACAAATTGCTGCCCGTGGAAAAATACGGCAAAACTCACCCGGAGTACTACGCACTGGTGAAAGGGGAGCGATTGCTCAAGATGTGGGGACATGGTCCCCAATTGGATGTCTCCAATCCCGAGGTGGTCCGATTGGTAACACAGGCGGTACTGCAGGAGTTCAAGGAGCATCCCGACTGGCGCAATGTCAGCGTGAGTCAGAATGACAACGATTATTACTGCCATTGCGATTCCTGCAACGCCATCAATCAGCGGGAAGGTACCCCGATGGGGGCCCAGCTTCGTTTTGTGAACGAGGTAGCGGCCCGCGTGGCAAAAGTCTACCCAAACAAGAAAATCGGGACGCTGGCCTACTGGTACACCCGTAAACCACCCAAGCATCTGAAACCACGCAACAATGTGCAGATTCAATTAGCAGACATTGAATGCTGCCGGTTACATCCCATAAATGATCCCCAGTGTCCAAAAAATAAATCCTTTTACAAGGATTTTTTGGGTTGGAGCAAAATCACCAAGAATCTGTACATCTGGACCTACGCCACCGATTTTCGGTTTTTCGATTTGCCGACGCCCAATTTGAAAAGCATTGGAGCCAATTTGAAGGTTTACGCTGCGCACCATGTGAAAGGGGTTTTTGAACAGGGTGATGGACACAATCTGTCGGCGGAAATGAGCGATTTGCGCAATTATGTAATTGCTCGCTGTCTTTGGAACCCCCGGCGCGATAGCTGGCAGGAGGCCAGGGAGTTTTGTCGGATGGCCTATGGCAAAGCGGCGCCCATTATCTGGAACTACCTCAAGTTTGAGCACGATTGGGTGAACCGCTATGGGGATCACCCCACCTGTTTTGCCTTTCCGAAACAGCTGGGATTGAATCGAACCTTCGCATTGAAGGCATTTGATTACTTTCACCGTGCGCTCAAGGCCGCAGAAAATGAAACGATTCGCCGGCGCGTGGAAAAAATATCGCTTACGGCGTACCGCACCATGCTGGAGGCCGGGGCGGAGTTTGTTTACAAAGACGGTCGCCTGAAGCGTGAATACCCGCCCGGCTACGAACACGTAGTGGAACAGTACATTGCCCTGGCAAAGAAATACCACCTGACGTCTGCCGGAGAGCGTCATCCCTTTCCGCAGTTTGAAAAGCGGCTGCGGACGGACTACCTACAGGGAATCCCGGCCGTTAAGCTGGAAAATGCCGTCTGGAAATTGATTGTCACACCGAAAAATAACGGCAAAATGGTGGTCATGGAGCACAAACCGGACGGACGCCAGCTGTTGCAGATGCTTCCCAATAACTTTATGTACGGGGCTTTTGATGAGGTTCCCGGCAAATACATGGATTTAAGCAAGTTAAAGATTCCATTCAAGGCAAACGTCAAGGGTGACACCCTGTTTTTGGTGCGGCGTCTTACAGATGGTTCGGTTTACCAGCGGGCTATCTGGCTTACGCCCGCAAAACCGGGAACGATTTTTTGCCGAACCACAATCCGGCACAATGGAACGAAGCCGGGGACCTACCAGCTTGTGGTGCACCCGGAGTTTTACACCGGCACCACCAGCCCGGACAGCAAAATTCTCAGCGCGTACGTGCGGTTCAAGGGCAAATGGGTGTGTTACAACGAGGGTCTCAATGCTGATCAAGGACCGGGTGTACACTGGTTAGTAGATGCCAAAGATGGCGGGGCCCATGCCTATTTCAACCACAAGGATCGGTTCGGAGTACTGGAAACCTACGATCCGTCCAAAATTGAAAAGCTGCGGACCTGGTGGGTTCCCGATGAGGCGCTGATCAACCTGGAACTGCAAACCCGAAAAGTGACATTGAAAAAGGGAGAGCGGTTTTCGTTCACGTACGCCTTTCAGTACTTGACACACTGGCCCCCGGAAGGCAAGTAAGCGGCAGAAACCGCCGTATCCACAGGCTTTATGCCTGCGAATGGCAAGGCCGCCGTCAGATGGACAAAATTAGGAATGTTGGCATGCAATCCCATCGCTACCAGTCGCTAAGGAGATTGCTTCGCTCGCGGCGCTTGCTCGCAATGACAGGATAGTCTCGTACCCTTCTGAAAGGTTAAGCCCTTCGCAAGGATACAGGCTGAAAAGAAAATAAAAAAATGGTGAATTAAGGGATAACTCTAATGCGAAAAATGTCTATTTTAGCTGTGACTGGCCTGTTACTCCTCAGCGCCTGTGCCCGTCCAAAACCCGAAACCCGGTTGTTTCCCACGCCGCAAATCCCATTTCACCCCAAGACCTACGTCTGCTACCAGACTCCGGTTCCCGTTCAAATCGACGGCCGTTTGGACGATCCGGCATGGAAAAAAGCTGTCTGGACGGATGATTTTGTGGACATTCGAGGGAAGGCGGCTCCCAAGCCCCGCTTTCGAACACGGGTGAAAATGCTCTGGGATAAGCGCTATTTTTACGTGGCGGCCGAACTGTCGGAACCGGACGTGTGGGCCACACTGACGCAGCACGACGCGGTGATTTATCACGACAACGATTTTGAGGTGTTCATCGATCCGGACGGCGACACGCACGATTATTACGAGTTTGAAATCAATGCCTTGAACACCGGCTGGGATCTCCTGCTGACGCGGCCATACCGGGACGGCGGGGACGCTGTGAATGACTGGGACATTCACGGGCTGAAATCGGCTGTTCAGGTAAACGGGACATTAAATCACCCGGGTGATGTCGACCGCGGCTGGACGGTGGAGTTGGCGTTCCCCTGGGAGGCCCTTGCGGAATGCGCTCACAAACCGGCTCCTCCCCGGGACGGCAACCAGTGGCGGATAAACTTTTCGCGCGTGGAGTGGCGGGTGCAGGTTCAAAACGGTACCTACGAAAAGCAGTGCGATCCCCGGACAGGCAAGCCGCTTCCGGAAGATAATTGGGTGTGGTCCCCGCAGGGCCTGATTAACATGCACTACCCGGAAATGTGGGGATTTGTGCAATTTTCTAAAAAGGCGGTGGGAATGGGACAGGAGGATTTTCAACCCAAAGAGATCGATTCGGTCAAATGGGCGCTTCGGAAGGTGTACTACGCCGAGCAAACGGCCTATTTGAACCAAAAGCACTTTGTGAAGGCGATTCCGGCCCGTTGGGCCCCAAAGGGGTTCCCCCTGACCATTGTATCCGGGACAGATTTTTTTGTGGCCACCATTCAGTCCCGGGACGGCGTGCTTTGGCACATTCGTGAAGACGGGTTGGTGTGGAAGGGAAAGGAGTGAGTGGAAATTCTTAGAACGGGTTGAGCAAGGCAGGCCATGCAAATTTGCCGAAGGCGGACGAGAAAATGTACCAGTGGTGTGTAATCTCGCAGGTGCTTCATTAGAGATTGCTTCACTCGCTTTACGCGTTCGCAATGACAGGTTGGTTTTTTTCTGAGTAGCCCTTCCCCTTGCGAAGGGTCCAACCCTTCTCAAGGATATTTTGAAACAAATTACCGAAACCAACGGAGGATGCGATTGAATTTAGGCTGGTTTGATTGGGCAATTGTGGTGGGAATCCTGACACTGATGATTTCTCAGGTCTTAACGAGCAAGCGCCACATGCAGAGTGTGGCTGATTTTTTGGCAGCAGGGCGTACCGCCGGGCGGTACGTGCTGAGTCTTTCCCAGGGGATGGCGGCTCTGGGGGCCATTTCGATCATTGGCAACATCGAAATGAATTACGTGGCCGGTTTTACCATGAGCTGGTGGGGACTCAGCACCGCGGTAGTCGTGTTGTTCATTACGGCCACCGGGTGGGTCATTTACCGCTTTCGCGAAACCCGTGCCCTTACACTGGCCCAATTTTTTGAAATGCGCTACAGCCGAAAGTTCCGTATTTTTGCAGGATTACTGGCCTTTCTTTCCGGTATTATTAATTTCGGGATTTTTCCTGCAGTGGGTGCCCGCTTTTTTATTTACTTCTGCGGCCTGCCACAAACCTTTTCCGTTCTGGGCATCTCTGTGTCCACCTTTGTGCTGATTATGATCCTGCTGCTCTCCATCGCCCTCTTTTTTGTGTTCAGCGGGGGACAGATCGCCGTCATTGTCACCGATTTTATTCAGGGGGTGTTTGTAAATTTTGTGTTTATTGCCATCGTTTTGTTTCTGCTGCACAAATTCGATTGGACCCACATTTACCAGGCGCTGGAAACGGCTCCCAAAGACGCCTCGCTCATTAATCCCTTTCACACGAGTCATTTGAAGGATTTTAATTTTTGGTATTTTTTGATCGGGGTGATCGGCATTGTGTACGCCACCATGTCCTGGCAGGGCACCCAGGGGTACAACAGCTCCGCACAGAATGCCCATGAGGCGAAAATGGCGGGGATGTTGAGTAACTGGCGGAACATTCCCCAGACGATTTTTCTCCTTTTGATTCCCATCGTAGCGTACACGGTGTTGCACCACTCCGATTACGCCAGCATCGCCGATACCGTGAATGCCGCATTAAAAGGAATCCCCAACAAAGCGATTCAAAGTCAGGTGCGGATTCCATTGGTGTTGACGCAAATTCTGCCGCCCGGTTTTTTAGGAGCCTTCGCAGCCGTAATGCTGGCGGCGTTTATCAGTACCCACGACACCTATCTGCACTCCTGGGGAAGTATTTTTATTCAGGATGTGATTATGCCCTTCCGCAAAACGCCCTTCGAACCCAAACAGCACATTCGTATTTTGCGATTTTCGATTTTGGGCGTGGCGGTTTTTATTTTCTTTTTCAGTTTGCTGTTCCGGCAAAACCAGTACATTTTTCTCTTTTTTGCGATTACGGGGGCCATTTTTGCCGGTGGCTCCGGGGCCGTGATTATTGGAGGGCTCTACTGGAAATGGGGCACCACGGCAGCGGCCTGGTGGGCCATGATTGTAGGTTCCACTATCGCGGTGGGCGGAATCATTTTGCACCAGATCAATCCCAATTTTCCCATCAATGGGCAGTGGTTTTGGGGGATCGCCATGGCAGCCTCAACGACAATTTATATTGGCATTTCCTTGCTGCAGGGGAAACCGCCCTTTAATATGGACAAGCTGCTTCACCGCGGCAAGTACGCCATTCCCGATGAAACGCACATCGTTCAGAAAGAAGCCCCCAAAGGGTTGGCTATTTTGGGCTTTGATCGCGAGTTTTCGCGCGGGGACAAAGTAATTTACATTCTCACGTATATCTGGATTTTCGGCTGGACGATTGTGTTTATTCTGGGAACGATTTACAATCTGCTGCACCAGGTGTCCGATGCTGCTTGGATGAAATTCTGGATCGTGAATGTGTGGCTGAATGTGGCCGTCGCCATTGTGGTCGTTATCTGGTTCACCATTGGCGGGGTCATTGATCTCAAGGCGATGCGGCATCGATTGGAAACCCTTGTCCGCGACACTCGCGACGACGGATTTGTTTCGGAAGAGAAAGGGTAAGATTCACCGTAAAATCGCAAAACCAACCCGTAGGATCGAATCACGATTCGCCCTGGCCCCCGCCACCCGCAGCCTCAGGCTTCATGCCTGTTAACCGACCCTGTAACCGCAGACTTCATGCCTATTCAACCGAACCTGTAGCCGCAGGCTTTATGCCTGCGCAATTGAACTTTAAGCAAACGTGACCTCATTTCATAAAAAAGCCGGCAAAGCATTTTTAAGAAGAAACCCGCATGTGCCGATAAGTGTAAAAGGAGTGTGCAGAATTTTGTAAGGAGAAGTGGATGAGATCGAAACAGGCAATCTTTGTGATTTTGTTTTTGGGAATGCTTTTCGCAGGGTGTGCAACACACGAAAAGGCCACGGTTGGTTTTTCTGCAGGGGAATCTGTGGTAGGTGATACGCTCAACAGGGGACCGGAAACCCCGCCAATCGTCCCGCTGAATCCTCGGGAAATTGTGGC
>JAADHR010000097.1 GCA_013151735.1 Calditrichota bacterium
GGAAAGTAAGGAATGCCTGTTTTCTGTCTGACAAAGAATTTCATTGATTAGATTTCGTGGAAACAAATCCACAAAAATTCCAGTAGAGCCATCTTTTTCACCTGTTCAATCACGGATTTTTTAAATCGATTTCCAAGACCTTTGGATTGATGCTGGTACCATTCTATGGCTTCTTCAAATTCTCTGGCAGCCAATTCGTGTATTTTAACTCTTATCATATTGATCTTCAAAATCAATAACCGTGGCCCGACCGTCCCTGTAGGCCTTTATTCGATCATTGACTTCCTGAATCCAGACTTGACGAATTTCACTTTCTTCACGATTAATACTCTGAAGAATAATTTCCGCCAAAGTTATTCTTTCGTCAGGCGGCATCTTCAGCACTTCTTCGAGAATCGATTTATTCATATTATTTCTCCTGAATGATCGTTTAATTTGTCTATTTATTGACGCATCTGCTCTAAAAGGCCTTTGCCCGCTAAGTTCGCGAATTTTCACAAATTGATTCTGCTGAAATACGGGATTACAACGATAGCAAGAACAGCCAGGTTGTCTGTTTTTTGTTCTGATTCAATTTATGCAAATAATTGGTGTCAAAGCAAATTATTTTCACCCGAAATTCTAAAAAGAAGTGTGCATTGATTAAGTATAATAGGCCAACGTTTAATACACCTTCTTTGGCCAATTTTTTATTTCAGCCCCAGCCGCTTGCACATGCGATGATAGTTTGGAGGCGCAAGACCCAGGATGCGAGCGGCCTCGGCATCGGACTGGGTATTTTTTCTTACAAATTGAAAATACTCCCGTTGAATCCGTTGTTCCATTTCCCGCCAAGTCACCATGTTTTGGGAGGACCACTCTTTCCAGGGTTGTGAATGGTGAGACCCCACATCGGTGTTAAGTAGTCCCAATGCACTTTTAACCTGTGTTGCACGAACCTCTTCGGATCGCATCAGAAGAAGACGCTGCACCACATTTTGAAGCTCCCGGACATTCCCCGGCCATGCGTAGTGGGTCAAAACCTGAAGGGCCTCTTTTTCAATAACCGGCAGCTTTGTTCCCATACTGGCAGAAAAATACCGCAAGAAATAGTCAACCAAAAGGGGAATGTCACTTCGGCGTTCTGCCAGACTCGGCACAGTCAGCGAAACCACATTCAAGCGGTAGTACAAATCCTCCCGGAAATGACCCTTTTTAACCTCCTGCTCAAGATTTTTGTTCGTTGCAGCAATGACCCGCACATCCACGCGCACGGGCCCGGTTCGACCAATCTTGTCGATTTCGCCTTCCTGAATCACCCGCAGCAATTTGGATTGTGCCGACAGCGGAAGCTCCGTTACTTCATCCAAAAAAATCGTTCCCTTGTGAGCCACCTCAAACAGACCCTTTTTCTGCGCACTGGCTCCCGTGAATGATCCGCGCTCAAAGCCAAACAATTCACTTTCGATCAGATTGGTGGGCAAACTGCCGCAATTAATGGGAACGAAATTTTCAAATCGCCGTTTGCCCAGATAATGAATGTTGGTAGCCACCAGTTCTTTTCCCGTTCCGGAAGCTCCCCGAATCAACACAATGGCTTCATTCTGGGCACAGGTTTCGATCTGTTCACGGAGTTTCCGGATGGGAGCCGATTTCCCAATAATTTTTTTCCGTTCCAGAATATTGGCAATGGATTCCTGCAACCTGCGATTGGAGCGCAGGCGGTCCTTTTCCAATTTTTTCTTTTCGTACGCATTCAAAATATTCAAAATAAAATCCGTGGGCTGGTAAATGTACTCCTCAATATCCCCGGGATATTTGGTGCAGTACCACATCGCCCCCGCTTCAATGAGTTTATTGGCAAATTCAAAGTCGGTAATATTGACCGTCATTTTCGTGACCACGATAATCTGGAGCGTGGGGTCGATTTCTTTGATCCTGCGAATGAGACTTTCGCCCCGCAGTCCCCCCATGATCTGAAAATCCATGATCACCACATCGTAGAGCCGGTGATTCTTTTCCAGCAGCTCCACAGCCATGCGCCCGTCCGAAACCACTTCCCGGATGTGGATATTTTTTTCAAACGGTCGCAACGTGTTATGGATGCGCTTCACATCGTAATCTTCATCTTCAATCAATAATAGATTAATGCTTTCGTTTAGATTCATTTTTCACCCGTGGTTTCAACTCTTTAATATGGCTATTCATTCGGAATACTCACAATAAACTGACATCCCTTTTCAGGCAGATTTTCCACATCCAGGGTCCAACCGCAGCGCTGACGTGAAATTTCGTACGCAATGTAGCATCCGTACCCCGAATTATTGCTGCTGTCTTTGGTGGAAATATTCTCGAGAAAAATCCGCTTGACACCTTCCTCGTTTTCTTCCAACAAATCGGGCCGAATACCCTGTCCGTCATCAGAGACAAAAATCTTCGACACCTTTTCCTCAGGAATAAATTGGGTGCGAATCGTAATATTTAGGTTTCCATCGCCACCGTGATCAATACTATTCTGAATCAAGGGCTCAATAATTTCCCACGCCACAAACTCGTTCACGTGAACCACAGGCAGTTTTTCATCCAGTTCCAGATGAAATTTAACGCGGTTGCTGTTCCGGGAAATACGCAGGAAAATGTACGTCACAATAAATCGAATCAACTCGTTAAGATCCGTACGAAACATGGGATTGCGAATGGTCTGAATGGGCGGGTCGTACCACTTCATATCGTAAATGACCCGGGAAATAAAATTGGCGTACTTGGTTACCCGGTATTTTACATCTTCCATATTTTTTTCGTTAAGAGAACGTAAATCTTCCTTGATAAAACCCATCACTTTTTCGGCCTTATGGTGGGTGTGGTAGATTCGCTTCGCAAAAAGGGCCTCTTTCTGGTAATGAATGTGCTCTTCCAGTTGTTTTTCGCGCTCCCGGTAAAGAAGTTCGCGGGCAGCATCCCGCTCCCGAACGGTGTAGGACGAAATGTAAAACATGGCCAAAAGTCCCAGAAAGATTAGTACGACAAAAATCAGGCTGGTTTCGTTGTAGCTGGAAATAATTTCGCTGGCAATACCGCTGAATTCCGGTGTATTTTTCATGTAAACGGCCCCCATGTATTCTCCCTTGGGCACAAAGGGAACAAACACATGGTAGGTTTCCCTTCCCTCCAAAATACTCAAGATTTGTTCAGAGGCTTTCAGTCGCTTTTTGATTTTACTGTACATCTGAATGGCCTGCGGATGGGGCTCATCCGAAGGCGGGAGGTGGGTATTATTTTCGAAGATGAAAGAATACAGCACGCGGCCGTTGTCAATGGCCGCCACATGGCTCCCCTTTTCAACCAGAATACACACATCCTGAACATTGTGCTGAAGAATTTCCTGACTCAAAATGATATTCAGAGCCTCAATGGTTTTTCGGGCCTCTTCGCTCCCGGGATTTTTGTTTTGAATGCGGGTTTCAACCAGAAGTTCCAGAGAGGTGGCGGTAAGATTGGCCAGGCGTTCGGCAGAATCCTGCTGGTACCAATCCTGTGTTTTGTTTAAAAACCGCTGAAGAGAAATTTTGTGCACCAGCGAAACCAGGAGCTGAAACAAAATCAAAATCATGAACAAAACCATGATGTGCTTCAGCTCAAATCGAAATCGTTGAAGTTTTCCGGTGATCTCCCGAAATTGTTTGTCATCAGACCTGGCCATCAGTGAATTAAGACCCTTTTTGATTGAATGACTTCCGTTGCTTTTTTCAGGGCGTCCGAAACGGACAGGTCTCCGCGAATGGCCAGGTGGGCGTAGTAGGAAATGATATCAGAAATCTTTGTGTATTCCACCAGGGACGGCCGGTACACCCCCGTATTCAGGAGATGCCGCAAATAAATGAGCTGCGGATGTTTCCTTAAAAAAATCGAATCCTGATAAACGGCCCGGTTAATGGGAATGTACCCGCCCTTCTCGTACAAAAGCTCCTGCATATCTTTTTGAACCACAAATTTTAAAAATGCCACAGCCTCTTTTTTGTGGGTTGATTCTTTAGAGATCATCAAATCCCATCCGCCGTACACAGCCACAGGTTTTTTCCCCTTAAAGTGCGGCAGTGCGGCCATTTCCAGATTGGGAATTTTTCGGGCTTCACGTTCCGGAAAGGTATTGTTAACAAAAGCCCCCGGCCAGCCTCTTACAAAAACGGCATCTTTGGCCAATGCATAGTGGAAGCTTGGATTTTCTTTAAACTGAGTGACTACCCGCGGCGAAAGTCGATACCGGTTCACCAGATCTGAAAGAAGCTGGAGCCCTTTTTTTGCCTCCGGGGATTCCAATTGCAATTGGCCATTTTGAAAAAAGGATGTTCCCTGTCCGGCCAGGGTTTCATAAAAACTGCAAATGAGTCCTTCGTAATTGTCGGCTTGAAATACATAAAACGGCCGATTCGTCGGTCTGAGGCGCTGTCCCAATCGAATGAAGTCAGCCCAGGTAATCGAGCGCTTCAACTTTTTCTTGAGAGACGGATAATCGGACAGCCGATTTAAAATATCCTTTCGATAGTACATGAGTCCGATGTCAATAAAAAGAGGATACCCGACCAGGCGGTCCCTGAAATAGCAGGACTTGATGGCATATTGGAGCAACTGCTTCTTTTCTTCCGGGGAAAAATAACTATCCAGAGGCTCACTCCATTTTGCAAACCGCGGCACCCAGATTAGATCCACGGCAAATACATCGATGCGGTTGGTCTTGCTCCGAAAGGCCCGGGTGAGAAGCTCCTTGCGTTCATTTGTGCTGAATTTTGAAAAGGGGAGGTTGACCGGAACCACTTCAATCTTTCCGGCATGGGCACGGTTGAATTGATCAATAAGTGCCTGATGCGCAGTGGAAATATTATCCGCGTAGTAAATTTTTTTCACTTTCGTTCGGGGAGAGCCTGAATAGCTGGCCGGAATAATAAAATAGGCGACCAACGCAAAAGCCGTCACCAAAACCGACCCCCACAAAAGTTTGGAAACCGAAAAAATGGGATTGGCGTGTTTCATTTTTTTCTCCAGATGCCCGGCAAGCGAGCAACCTGATCTTTTTGATTTTGGATTCCTTTTAAAAATACGGCTTTCTTTTGTGGATTTGCAAGAGATTTTTTACAAGAGGAGCAGCAAAGCAGGAAACGATTTCCAAAAGGGGCATGAGATATGAATCGGGGAAATGGTTTTTTCTCCTCTAAAAAAGGGGTCGGTAAAGGGTTGCAATCATTTCTCTCAAGAGTTTATTGCTCGCATTTCTGGAACCCTGCTTTATTTCAGCAGGATCATCTTTTTCGTCTTTCCAAATGCGCCTGCCTGAATATGATA
>JAADHR010000098.1 GCA_013151735.1 Calditrichota bacterium
TGAAAACGTGACGTTACACTTTTTTGCACGATTACGCACAGTCTGTTAATCTCCGTTAACACTTTTCAGTTTAATGCCATTTCTCCATTCCCTTAACTACTTTATTATCAATCAGTAACAAAGACACTCTGTTTTGGTCTCCTATTTGCTTTAATCAACGAAAAAACAAAACGGGTAAAAATAGGAGGTCCCCATGACATTCAAACAACTTTCCCTGATCGCGGGAATTTTTCTGGTTCTGGCCTGGACAAACTGTTCTAAAAAGGATACGCCCACGGGTCCCAAAGAAAATCAGAATCCCCCGGCACTAACCATTCAAGCCATCGACGTTCCCCAGCACATGCGGGCATCCTCGGATCCCCACGCCCAAATGAGTACCAATTTTATCGGTATGGCCAACAGTTTTTCCTCTTTAAGCGCAGCCTTTACACCTCCGGCGGGACTGGCAAAGAACACCCAAACGCTGGACGACCCCATCTGGACAAAGTCGTGGAAATACAACGGCGTGACCCTGACCATGAGCGTTTACGACCGCAATGATATGAACGTGTGGGAAATCCGGTTTGACGGTGCGGATGAGGACTACACCTACAAGAACTGGCTGTTTATGAAAATTGAACAATCTAAAGACGGGAAGTCCGGCACGATGACGACCTACGAACCGGTCACAACGAAGATTCAGGCCCAGTGGTCCTGGGGAAAAGATGCCGAGGGAGCGTATTCCATAACGTACTTGCTTGAGGAAGGAGATGAGGGAATAAAATTAATCGTCACGCAAAATTCCGACAACTCCGGTTCGTTGCAATCACTTGAAAAATACAACGGATCGTTTGTCCCCAGTTACGAAAGCCATTGGGATAGTGGCGGTGTTGGAAGCTGGAAACAGTTTGAAAACGGGAAGGAAATCGCTTCCGGAAGCTGGGGCTAATCTGCTCATGCACAAGCACCTTGTTATTATCGACGAAGACAGCTCCCTGGCCCATGGCATTGCCCAGGCTCTGCGATTTGAGTTTGAGGACATCTCCGTGCTCCAAAATCCTCTGAATGCCCGGAGCCTCATTCAGCGTTTTCGACCCGCGGTGGTTATTTCTGAAATCCGCTTTTCCACCGTTGACGGTACCGAAATGGTGTGCGAACTCAACAAATCCTTTCCGGACAGTCAAGTGATTGTTCTAAGTGCTTATTACAGCGAAAAAACCCTGCACGATTTAAAAGAAGCCGGTGTGGCAACCATTCTGGAAAAACCCGTTCAAATGGAAAAATTAAGACATGAATTAGAAAGGAGAACCCAAAAATGAATCGTTTAAAAAGCAGTCTTTTAATATCCCTTATCTTATTTTTAATATCCACGGTCTCCGCTTTTTCGCAAACGTCCCCGGCAGAATCACTGTCGAGCGTGCGCGAATCGGCTGCTCTTTTACAGCGCCATGTGGAACAGGTGCCCGTCCCCCTTGTTTTGACCACACCGCACGCGGCTCTTTTGGAAGAACTTCACCAAAAATGGATTAACCAGAATTGGCAGGACGACAAGAAAACGACCTACTCGTACAATACGAAAGGCCAACTGGGCGAGGAATTAACCCGGAAATATGTAAACAATCAGTGGGAAAATGACACCAAAATAACCTATGTATTTGACTCAAATAACAATCTGACCGTAATGTCCATGTATAAGTGGAATAACGGTACATGGGAAGGATTCATCAAATCGGAAGGCAAATATGACGCGGACCATAATCCGATCGAAATCATTACTTACAAAATGGAAAACGGGGTCTGGAAGCGCTTCTTGAAAACCACCACCACGATTAACTCGGACAAACTGCCGGACACCCTGCTTATGCAAATGTGGGTAGGCAATGCCTGGATGGATGCCATGCGCACAACATACAGCTACGATGCCCAGAAGAACCGTACGGAAGAAATGACCGAAATCTGGATGGGCGTCAGTTGGAGCCAATCGGAACGGATAACGCACAAATACGATACCCAAAATCAGGAAATCGAAGAGGTTCATCAGGTTTGGAGCAATATGGACTGGGAAAATCAAAATAAAATAACAAGCACTTACGACACTAACGGCAACACAACCAAAGAGGTCCATTTTACCTGGAACGGTACGGCATGGGAAAACGATACCCAGATGATCACAACCTACAACAGTGAAAATAATCCCACCAAAGAAACCAGGCAAACCTGGCAGGGCAGCGCCTGGGAAAATACGTACCATTCCACTTATGAATACGACACCGACGGCAATCTGGTAAAAATAACGGGTCAGGCCTGGCAAAACAACACGTGGGAAAATGTGGAACGCACGTTATACAGGTACGGAAATGCATCGGCTGTGGAGTTGGCTGAAACCTCTGACATGCCCCGGCAGTTTTCACTGAACAATTACCCCAACCCCTTTAATCCTGAAACACGGATTCAATTTGACCTGCCTGTTCGCACCCATGTTCAGGTCAGCATTTACGATTCACAAGGAAGGCTGATTCGGGTGTTGATTTCCGGAGCTGTTTTCAGCCGCGGATCCCACAGCGTATTCTGGAACGGAAAAAACGCTGCCGGTCAGAATGTAACCTCGGGACTTTATTTTTACCGCCTCCGTGCGGGACAGCATCTCTTAACAGGAAAATGCACGTTGCTTCGCTAATCCCACCACATCTTATCCTCCTCGCGTCCCTGCGAAGTGTGTCCGGCTTCGCAGGGACATTTTTTTCTCCAAAATTCCGTGATTTTTATTCCCAAATTGTTTATCTTAATGAAAGTACAAATCGCATACGACATTTATCCGCTGTTCAGAAAATAATTAAGTGTTGTCATAGTGATTTGTTCAGACAACAGGAATACGGAAAAGTAACCTATTTTTTTTCAACAGAAGAGGTTTAATGAAACTATCGATTGATTCCATTGATAACACAGACGATTTTTATCGCATGAGCTATTTCCGGGACGTTTCTGCTCTTCGGGATTCCCTGCAAGCGGTGGGGCAACTGCAGCCCCTTCGGGTGGAAGCTCTGGACGATGGACGTTTGCGTGTCATTTCAGGTTTTCGCCGACTGGAAGCCGCCCGCAAGCTGGGCTGGCAGGCCCTCTGGGTGGACGCGATTTCCGGTACACCGGAGGATCGGTTTGTCTGGTTCAGGCAAACCCTGTTCGAAAACCTTTCGCTTCGTTCCTTCAACTGGGTGGAAAAAGCCTTTGTCGTTCAAAAACTCCGGGACCAGTTTGAGATTTCGGAAGCAGAACTTCTTAAAAAATGGTTTCCCACCCTTGGGATCGGGCAAAACCGAAAATGGCTAAACTGGCTTCTGGCAATCCCGGGTTACGAACCGCCGGTTCAAAAGGCGATTGCTGCTGACGCCCTGACGTTTGATCTTTTTGAATATTTGCCCGCGCTGGACGGAAAGAGCCGTCTGGCCATGGTGCGTCTTTTTCAATCCCTCAACTTGGGGAAAAATCGCCAGAAGGAGTTTTTCGCCCTTTTGCGGGATGTGGCACTTTTGGAAAAATCAACCCTTGCCGAACTTTTACAACGGGAAGAAATCACCCAAATTCTTGGAGACGAAAGCATCTCGCTGGGTCAAAAAACCCAGAGGGTGCGTGAGCGTTTGCGCCGCTGGCGCTATCCGAATTTGACCAAAACGGAAGTCAGATTCCGGGACATTCTCCGCGGTTTGCGTCTGCCGCCCGGCATTCAACTGCGGCCTCCCCAGAATTTTGAAGGGGACAAATTCCGGCTGGAATTTCAATTCCGCACTCCGGAAGAATTTGCTCGAACCGTGGCTAAACTGCAGGCTATTTCCGAATCGGATCAGTTGCAGGAACTGCAGAAGCTCTGGGAGGATGCGTAATGGCGTACCAGAAATACTGGCCGGAGAAACTCCTGGTGGAAGAGCGAGTGTGGCATCTGCCTTGGACGCAAGAGATTCTCGCCCGATTGGATGGGGTGCCGGTGCAGAAAATTCAAACGGTGGAAGAGGAAGCCCAGAAAGTCCGCGAAGCCGGGGTACCGCCTGCCGAAGCGCGTAAAACCCTGGTTCTGGCCCGGCAGTCGGGGAAATTTCTGAAACCCTGCCCCGGCACACAAAATTACGTCTGCTGCGGCTACTATTTTCTAAACATCGCCACTAACTGCGACGTCAACTGCACCTACTGCATTTTGCAGGGCTACTTGAACATCCCGTTCATGGTGGTGTACACGAACATTGAGGATGCCTTTCGGGAACTCGACGGTGTGCTGGGAGAATTCAAATTTCCGCTGTACCGAATCGGCACCGGCGAGCTCACCGACAGTTTGACGCTGGAACACCTCACCCACCTGAGCGAAAAACTGGTACCCTATTTTGTGGGAAAGCAAAATGCCATTCTGGAGCTAAAAACCAAAACCACACAGATTGAACCGCTCCTTCCGTTAGAGCACAATCGAAAGGTGATTGTGGCATGGTCGCTCAATCCGGACCCCATCATTCGAACGGAGGAAAAAAACGCGCCTTCTCTTGCAGAACGCCTTGAGGCGGCCCGGAAGGTCGAAGCCGCCGGCTACCGGCTGGCATTCCATTTTGACCCGATGATTCATTACCCGGAGTGGGAATCCGGGTACCGGGATGTGGTAAACCGCCTGTTTGAAACGGTGCATCCGGAAAACATTGCCTGGATCAGCTTGGGCGCACTGCGCTATCCGGCCCCGATGGACCGGGTCATTCGCGAAAACCACCCCGAAAGCCGGATTGTTCTGGGCGAATTGGTTCCCGGCAAGGACGGTAAATTGCGCTATTTTCGCCCCATTCGCCAGCACATGTTCCGAAAAATGATCGAGTGGATTAAAAGCCACGCACCTCACGTGACCGTCTATTTTTGCATGGAGAGTCCCGAAGTGTGGCAATTTGCTTTTCGTGATCAGGTGCTGCGCAAATGCCCGCTTCCCAAAATGCTGGACAAATCCGTATTTGAGTGGGTTACGTAAAGCATTTCGCGCATTCGCGGAAGGAGTAAAAAATGTTGGAAGGTAGTAAAAGTACTGAAAATGGCGACTCATCCTACGAGGCACGCCTTTTGGTTATTGAAGATGAGCCAACGATTACGGAGTTTTTACGGACAGGCCTTGCTTACGAAGGATATGAGGTTCTGGTAGCAATGGACGGAGAAACCGGTTTGCGTCTTTGTCGCGAAAAACCATTTGATCTCATTATTCTTGATATCATGCTTCCCGATATAGACGGATTTGAGGTCTGCCGCAGGCTTCGTGAGAAAGGGATGTCCGTCCCCATTATTATGCTGACCGCTAAGAAGGATATTTCCGATCATGTGAAAGGACTTGACATCGGAGCAGACGACTATATGACCAAGCCCTTTAGTTTTGCCGAATTGCTGGCGAGAATTCGGGCACAACTGCGCAGAAGTGGTCGACAAGTGGAAAGCTCAACACTTTCTGCTGGTGACATTGTCATGGATTTGGAAACCCGGGAGGTAACAAAAGCAGGAAAACCCATTTCTCTGACCCCAACGGAATTTTCACTTCTGGAGCTTTTTGTACGCCGTCCACACCGCGTCTTTACACGGGAAACACTGCTAAACAGAGTGATGGGATACAATTACGTCGGCGAAACCAACATTATTGATGTACACATCAGCCATCTCAGGGATAAATTGGGCGACAGACCTGCCCGGTTAATTCGCACGCATTACGGAGTGGGCTACGCATTTTACCCGGAGGACGAGGCATGAAACTGTGGAATCGATTGTCTCTGCGAGCCCGCTTAAGCCTGTTATACGTTGGATTGCTTACACTTTCCATCGGTGTTGTGGGAGGTTATTCCTATTGGAATGTTTGGCGTTCCCTGATTTACAGCACAAGTAACCGTCTTCGGGCACAAGCGAAGCCGGTTATCGAGCACTGGCTTTATTCAAAAGACTATTTGACACCTAAATTCAAGAAATCTCCTGCTTCCACTCAATTGATCGATCTGGCGCAAATCGCAAAACCCCTGGCACGCGACTTAACCTCCCGAAACACGGCCGCCTTGATTCTTGACAAAACGGGAAAAATATTGGCTATTGGCAAACATCTGCCGGAAGAACCCGTTCCTCCTCCTCCCAATTCATTTTATTTTCGGCGCGCGCTGGCCGGACAAAATGAAATCGATTACAAAACAACACTGAACGGCGATCCTACCCTGGTGCTCTTAATTCCCCTTCGAGCACATCCTGGTAGCCAAAACATACTGGGCGTCGCGCAACTCAGCACGTCCTTGGCCCCAATTAACCAGATTCTTCTATGGAATGGATTGATGCTGATGGGGGTCATGCTCATCACATTACTGATTGGTGGCGGATTGGGGTTGTGGGTAACCTCGTCGAATTTAAAAGGCCTGAACTACATGGTTGGGGTGTGTCAGCAGATTTCAAACGGCGATTTTAGTCAGCGCGTTGAACTGCCGGATCAACACGATGAAGTCCATAAGCTGGCAACCGCATTCAACATTATGGTTGATCGGATTGAGACCCTGTTCG
>JAADHR010000099.1 GCA_013151735.1 Calditrichota bacterium
ATGATTGGCGGGATGAACTTTGCCAGCATTACGGAGAAGAATCACGATGTTATGGTCGCAGCCCGGGGGCCCGTGGTGCGGGAGGTGCAAAAAGTTTTCGACCGGAACTGGGAGTTGGCCGGCGGGACAACCCTTTCACCTTCATTGGAAAAACAAAACGCCGGATACCCGCCTGCGGATCCGGGCGAAGGTGTCTGGATTCAGTATCTGGTCACAATGCCATATCTTGAAAACACCAGGGCATTTCTGCTGTCAAAAATAAAAAACGCACGCAAAAGGATTTTGTTGGAAATGTACCTGCTCAGCGACCCGGCTCTCATTACCGGACTCATCGGGGCCTTTAAGAGGGGAATTGATGTGCGCGTTTTACTTGATGCCAATCGATTACCCCTTGAATTTGATCTGGGGGGATTTCCAAACAAAGCCGCCATTCAAAAATTGCTGCGGGAGAATATCCCCGTTAGGCTGTATCGCTGCGCACCGGGCCAGGAAATGCATATGAAAGTAGCTTTGTTTGATGACGACGAGGTGGTGGTTGGTTCCACCAACTGGACCTACGCCAGCTTTGCGGCCAATTCTGAGAGTTGCTTTTTCATGAAAGGGAAATCCGTTTTTGAAAAATTCCGGGCGCTGTTTGAAGAAGATTGGACCCGAAACAGCCTTCCGGCAGCGCCCCTCAATTTTAAAGAAAAAATAATTGCTGCCGGATTTAACCGGGTGTACAAAGAATATTGAACGCATGAATGTCAGAAGGGAAGGGGAGGGTAGCGGAGTAAAATACCGGCCGTTAAAAACTATTGACGGCCAATACATCCGGTGAACACCGGAAACGGCCGTGCGTTTGAACCCTTCCGTCCCCGGTCGGCAGGTGACGCCCGGATGCGTGTTTGTGCATTTTTTTATTCTTTCAATTGAAGAACCGAAATGAGTCACTAAAATGATTCCTTTGGTCAGACGATTTATTCGCAAGCAATGGAGAAGATTTTTTATTACCAGCCTTGGGGTGGGGCTTACGGTTATGCTCATGCTATTCTTGATGAGTCTGTATCAGGGCGTCAAGCGGGGCGCCACCAGCTACGTTGCCAATTGTCCCGCCGATATTTGGATTTGTCAAAAAAACTCCACCAACATTTTGCGGAGCTCATCCTTCCTGTCGGTTTCGTTGGGAGAAAAAATAAAAGAAACACGCGGCGTGAGTCAAGTAACGGGTATTCTCCGGTTATTGGCAACCGCAGACCTGAATAACACGCCTGTGACCTTTTTTCTGCTGGGGATTGATCCCCAAAGTAGCCTGGCCAAACCCCGAACTCTGGTCAAGGGCTCAGCTGATCTCCATTCGCAGGAAATCATCGTCGATCAGACACTGGCGGCAAAATTCAATCTGCATCTCAATGATTCACTGAATGTCCAGGGGACAAATTTTCGAATTATTGGGATTACAAAAGCAACGAATGCCGTCATTGCTCAGTTTTGTTTTACCACGGTGCACGATGCCCGAAAAATTCTCGGATTTTCCGGCTTTGTCAGTTTTTTTCTTATCGGGTCGGACAAACACGTACCATTAGGGAAGGTGATCAAAAACTTGAAGAATAAATTCCCGGACCTGGCGTTTTTCAGCAAAAAACAGTTTGTTGCCAACAACATCAATGAATTAAAAACAGGCCTGTTGCCGGTGCTTTTAACGGTGGCTTTTCTGGGGATCATTATTGGAGCGGCCATCATTCTATTAATGCTTTATAGTTCGGTTCTGGAAAAGCGGGAAGACTATGCTGTACTCAAGGCCATTGGAGCCAGTCACGGATTCCTTGCCCGTTTTGTCTTCAAGCAGTCCCTTTTGATTGCCCTTGTGGGATCGCTTGCAGGACTTTTTCTTTATTTGGCGGGCGCGCCCGTCATTGTATATTTTGTGCCGTCTGTGGCCCTTCACTTTACCTGGCAGGAGGCGATCACCGTTGCGGGGGTTGCACTCGTCATGGCCGGCGCCGGAGTTTGGGTCCCCATTCACCAGCTGTCCAAAATTTATCCAACTGAGGTGTTTCGGGCATGAATAATCAAAACCAGACGGCTATCGAGATCGTGAACCTGACGAAAATTTACAACGGAACCGTACATGCCGTCCGCCAGGTTTCAATCACCATTAAACGCGGTGAAATGGTGTTGATCAGGGGGCCCAATGGCAGCGGGAAGACCACTCTCCTCTCCATGATCGGCTGTTTGACCCGGCCCACGGAAGGGACAATAAAAATCATGGGAAAGGAAATTACCGCTCTTTCTCAATCGGAACTTACCCAATTCAGATTGCTGAATATTGGCTTTATCTTTCAAACCTTTCGTCTGTTGGATTTTTTGAATGTTCGGGAGAATATTGAATTGGTTCTGAACCTGAGGGGTGTTCCTTCGGGATATTCCAGGGAAATTGCGCGTGAGGTTCTGGAAGAAGTGGAAATGCTGCACCGCGCTTCCTTTTACCCGGATGTTTTAAGCGGAGGGGAAAAACAGCGCGTGGCCGTAGCCAGGGCGTTCGCGAACGAGGCATCCCTCATTCTGGCCGATGAACCCACCGGAAGTCTGGACTCAAAAGCCGGGAAAGCGATTATTCGACTTTTGTGTGAAGCGGCTGAAAAGAAAGGCAAAACCGTACTCATTGCCAGCCACGACGACCGCATCGTCCCCTTTGCTCACCGTATCCTGGAAATGGAAGATGGAAAACTGAGGAACACCCATCAGAAACCCGGGTGGACTTAATCGCTGCGAGGCCCGGAGGCGTTCAGACCTTATTTTTGGCGGATTGTTGATGAAGAGGCATTTTATTCGCGTGAGTCGAACAATTGGAGGGTTTTGAAAAATGCGTGAAGCAATCTCAACACCGACGTTTTCTGTGACAGAACCCTATTTCAGCAGCAGGGCCTTTCCCCCGGCGGTATTCCGGGCGGTTTTGAGGCGATAAAAATACGTGCCGGTGGGTAACCGATCCGCTTCCCAGAAAAAGGTGTGCCAGCCGGCCGTCAGGGTGCGCCATTGGCGGTGAAGCACGCGAGCGCCGCATACAGTGTAGATGTCCAGTTGAATATCTGTTTGGAGGGGCAGGAAAAATCGAAATCGCGTAGTTGAATTGAAAGGATTGGGCACGTTCGGAAGCAGGACAAATGATCCGGGCCCGGAATGGGGGGCGCAAGCCACGCGTGAGGCAATCCCGTTGTACAGGTGGTCCAGACTGCGGGTGCTGGTGTAGGGGAGAAAATGGGCAGCGCGGGCCGCTTGTACGTAGCGTTGTACTAATGCCGGATCGGTCACATAGTCCACCGAAAGCACAGGCTTGTCGTGTGCCAGAAATTCCTGCAGGATGTTGAGTCGCTCGAAATCGGGTGCAAAGGGATTGTTCTCGTCGGCATCGCCTGGACAAAAAACGTCTTCCACGCCAATGCCGTCGATGGAATTCCAGTACACCTGGCGCAAGCGGTCTGAAATGTGCTCCGCATGAACAATCTCTTCGGCGTTCTGCGGGAAAACAAAAAACGGGGTGCTTATTTTTTCCTGAATATGCCGGCGGATGTCCGCCAGAAATTGAACCATGAGAGAGTCCGCCCGGGGCTCCTCGGGATTTTCCTCCTGCCAGTATGCGTAGGCATCCACAATGTCGCAGTAGATGCCGTCAAACCCCTGCGCCAGAAGTGTGTCCACGTAAGCGAAAACGATTTTCTGCCACCCGGGGTCCCAAAAGCGCACCTTGTAATTGCCCGGCCAGTCGGGATTTTCCGGTCCCAGCCAGGCGGGAGGGTGGATTGCCCAGTCCGGATTCCAGTAAAAACGGTAGTCTTCAGCTTCGCCGATGGAAAGGTAGGCCAGAACGATTTTGCCGCTGTTCCGGATCTGTCGAATCTGGCTGCGTGTGAAGGCGTTTTCCGGCGTGCCGTCTGCCGAGTAATCCATGACCATGAGATCGAATGTGGCATTAGCCGCAATCTCAGCGGGGTGAATGGCGTCCAGTTGATAGGCCCACGCGTGGATTGTTTTCAGTGATTGAGCCGGTGCCCGGGTGATAAAAGCCAGTGAAAAAACGGCCAGAATTAGGGTGCGAAGAAGAGATGACATGCTATTCCTCCGATTGGTGATGGATCTAACCCAAAAAATGTAGTATAAAAATGTGTCCGAATCAAGAAGGGATTCAACATAATTATTACGGGAATGATGTCGAACAACTTATCAGTTCGATTAAAATAAATGAAGAAGACTTTAGAAGGCTTGAAAAAGCCCTAACGACCACGGTTAGATTGTGAAAGCGGAACAAGCCACAATCTGAACCGTGATTAATTCAATAACACATAGGAAACGACAATGCGTTTAAAAACGAATGTTGGAAATCCCAACCCGTCCGTTCTCGTAACGGGAAGTTCTTCTGGAATAGGTTATGCCATAGCGACTCATTTAGCAAAAAATAATTTTACAGTTTTTGCTACGGTTCGTAAAAAGAATGATGTAGAAAAATTATCCAATCTGGGGTTATCAAATTTAATTCCAGTCTATCCTTTGCATTTGACAAATTTAGATCATGTAAAGGGAATTCATGAGTTTGTAAGCAAAAAGTTATCGGAACTGAAAATAAATGGACTCTATGCCATAATCAATGCCGCTGGTGGAGGCAGCATTGCGCCAATTGAATTATTAAACTTAGAGAAATTCCACGCTGAATTGAAAACCAGACTTCTCGGGCCCGTTGCTTTGTTACAATCATTCTTGCCTTCTATTCGCAAAGCAAAAGGAAGAATTCTTTGGATAGCCACTCCGGCATTGCTTCCGAGCCCTTATCTGACCGATATTCATGCATGTGATTTTGCCGTTAATTTTCTTTCCAGAACGCTTAAGATAGAACTAATGCCCTGGAACATACCAAGTATACTTATTCGTTGCGGTGGCATAAAAACAGAGTCTCCCTCAAAAACATATCAGGTTTTGGATGAGAATATAAAAAAATGGCCGAAAGAAATTTATGACCTGTATGCCGATTCTTTAAGAAGAGTAAGAGAAGAATTTGAAGAATTTGATAAAAAAAGAACTCATCCGGAAGAAGTGGCAAAAATAGTCTATAAAGCGCTTATCAGCAAAAGACCAAAAAGAAGGTACAGAGTTGGCTATATGTCCGGACTTGCCGCGTTTCTTGAATTGTTCCCTCAAACGATAGTGGATTACATTCTGGAAAAAAAGGGGCCAAAATGAAACAGGCCTCAAAATTTTTACTTGTGTTTTATTCCTTGAAGTACTATATTTTAAGCGTTAAAAAAATGTCTTCCCCTATTCATTTTAATAAAAGCAGGGAAAGATACCGTACAAACGAAAAGCGGCCGAAGAATTACTGGGAACCGGGACGAAAGAATCAGAAAAAATTAAAGCAAATGGACACCCTACGGACACCCAGATGGGTTTGGTGAAAAGGTGTGTTTCATAACCCATTGAAAATAAAGAGCGCCCCTGTAGCTCAGGTGGATAGAGCAGCGGTTTCCTAAACCGCGTGTCGGGTGTTCGAGTCACCCCAGGGGCACTAATTTGGGATTTTTTTAGCAAAACATCCCAATATTTCGAACAGTTACATTAAACTAAGAATATGCATCGCGTCACACTATTGGAATCGACAATGTCTATTCATTTGTGAAACGGAAACATTTTTCTTGCATAATGTCTTTTTTTTTCTTATATTACTGTTCGAAGTGGGTTCAAAAGACCCACTTTTTTATTGGATGGGATTTTCAAAATGAAAGATAGAATTACAGAAATTGTAACGCCGGAGATTGAGAAGGAGGGGGCAGAACTTGTTGACATTGTTCTGAAGGGAACAAAACGAAATCACATCCTCATTATTTATGTTGACAAAGTGGGGGGTGTGACCATTAGCGATTGTACCAAAATTTCCAGAAAGCTTTTGGAAAAAACGGAATTGGACGATCTTCTTGGAAATAATTACCGTCTTGAGGTGTCCTCTCCGGGTATTGATCGGCCATTGAAAACAAAAAGGGATTTTGAGCGTCACATAAACCGTATTTTGGATGTTCAATTTCAAGATGAAAAAGGACTGCACAAAATTACGGGTTATATGAAAAAGATAGAAGAAAACACCCTCACCATTTCAAACGAAAAGGGTGAACTGGAAATCCCGTTACATTCCATTTTAAAGGCAACACAACGTGTTAAATGGTAAAAAAGTTTGGAGGTTAAGTCGGTAATGAAGATAGAAATTGCCGAAGCCATTTCGGAGCTTACGAAAGAAAAGAAAATTGATCGGGAGCAGCTCGCCGAAATATTGGAAGGCATCATGCTGTCGATGATTAAGAAAAAATATGGAACAACGGATAATTTTGAGGTCTTTGTAAATATCGACAAGGGCGAAATAGAAATCTACCAGAACAAAACCATTGTTGAAACGGTTACAGACGAGACAACGGAAGTTGATTTGGAAACCGCTCAAAAGGTAGAACCGGATCTTGAAATTGGCGATGAATTTCTGGAGTTGGTTGATCCCAGAAAATTCGGGCGGCGGCTTATTGCATCGGCCAAACAGAATTTGAGCCAAAAGCTGCGCGATCTTGAAAAGGAGAGTATTTTTGAAGAATATCAAAATCGTTTAGGGGAAATTATTATTGGTGATATTCGACAAATCAACCGGGACGAAATTTATATCAATATTGACAAAACAGAGGTGGTTCTGCCAAAGGAAGAGCAGATTAAAAATGAGCGGTATCGGAGAGGAGAAAGCATTCGTGCGGTGGTTAAAGAGGTGCGGCGCTCCAACAAGGGGCCTGAAATTGTCGTATCCAGAAGGGATCCCAAATTTCTCGTGCGCCTGCTCGAACTGGAAGTTCCGGAAATCTACGATGGAATAATCGAAATCAAAGCCGTTGCGCGGGAGGCCGGAGAACGGGCAAAAATTGCGGTTCATTCAAATGATAAACGGATTGATGCGGTTGGAGCCTGTGTTGGAATGAAGGGGATTCGAATTCAGGAAATTGTAAAAGAATTAAATAATGAAAAAATTGACGTCATTAACTGGAGCTCCGATTCGCAACTGTTTATTTCTCGGGCACTGAGTCCTGCAAAAACATCCTATGTGATTATTGATGAAGAGGCCAAATCCGCCATTGCCATTATTCCTGATGAATATATTTCGCTGGCCATTGGCCGGGGCGGGGTAAACAGGCGCCTGGCCTCACAGCTCACGGGCTACGAAATTGAGACGATAAAAGAGAGCGATTATCAAAATATGATGAATCGGGCCAAAGAAGAATTGGACGTCAGTCAAATCGCTGGAATTGGTAAAGCCGTTTTGGAAAAACTAAAAGAAGCTGATTTAAACACGCCAGAGGATGTTTTGCGAGCCGGGACCGACAAACTTGTACAAATTCCGGGCATCGGTGAAAAAACGGCAGAGAAAATCATTGAATCTGTGAAAAACTATATCGAGAAATAATGGAAGTCGTTGAAGAAAAAACTGTTTCTGCAAAGAAAAAGAAAAAGCTGCGAGTCTTTCAGATCGCAAAAGAGTTTCATGTGTCTATTGAATCGATTCTGGACTTTTTGAAGACGCGAAAGTATCCGGTCAAAAACCAGATGAGTGTGATTACCGATGAGATGTTCATCGAACTGAACAAAAAATTCGGTAAGGAGAAGACACCTGTCCCTGCGTCGGAACCCGATTATCAGAAAAAACTTCGTGAAAAACAGCAACAGGAAGAACTCCGCAAGCAGTTTATCACAAAGGAAATTGAAGAATTGGTTACGGCAACACCCGGTCCGATCATCGTAGAAACCAAAGAAGAGAGACGGGCCAAGGCCGAAGAGAAAAAAAGAAGAAGCGAAGCTAAGGCCAGGGAAAGAAAGGTTGTTGATAAGAGTGAATCCGGGAAAAAGCGCCTGGAGGCCATTCTTTCCACGGAAGGACCCTCCATCGAGCCGCATTATCCTGAAGTAAGAGAGGAAATCCCTGCACAAAGAGAAGAAAGCAAACAAGAAACTGCTGCGGAAGCCAAAATCGAAGAAACAAAGAAAGCGCCTGTAAAATCAGAAGAGGGTGCGGCCGCACCTGCTCCGAAAACGGAAGAGCCAAAGGTTCGTGTTCATAAACTATCCAAAGAGGGGAAGAAAAAAGAAGAGGAAAAAGCAACACCTCCTCAGGCCGAAAAACCAAAGAAAAAGAAGAAACGCAAGGAACGTCTGAAAGAAGAGGCCGCCAAAAAGGCCAAGGAAAAGGGCAAAAAGAAGAAGAAAAAAGAGCCCAAACATAAAATTTCTGCTGAAGAAGTTGAAGCGGCTGTTAAGCGGACCATGGCGGCTATGGAGGAAAGGGGAGGCCGTCCGAAGCATAAAAAGAGGGTTCAGACGACAGAAGGCGCTGTGGAAGAAGAAGGCAATGTGATTCGCGTGAGTGAATTCATTTCGGTCGGTGAACTGGCCAAGGCCATGAATGTTGAACCCAATGAAGTGATTCGAACGCTCATGAACCTGGGGATGCTTGCATCTATTAATCAGCGCTTGGATATGGATACCATTATTACGGTTGCCGATGAATTTGGATTCGAGGTTGAACCCCAGGAAGAATACGGAACAGACATTATTGAGGAGTTGGATCAGGAAGATGAAGATGAGGCCAAATTGGTGCCCCGGCCTCCTATCGTAACCATTATGGGTCATGTGGATCACGGCAAAACGTCTCTGCTGGATTACATCCGCAAAAGCAAAATTGTGGCCGGCGAAGTGGGGGGGATTACACAGCATATTGGCGCCTATGTGGTTGAAGTGGACGGAAAAAAGGTGACCTTTTTGGACACTCCCGGTCACGAAGCCTTTACGGCCATGCGTGCACGCGGCGCACAGGCAACGGACGTCGTTATTTTGGTTGTGGCTGCTGATGACAGTGTTATGCCACAGACGATCGAAGCAATCAATCACTCGAAAGCGGCGGGCGTTCCCATTATTGTGGCCATTAATAAAATTGATAAACCCAACGCAAACGTCGAACTCGTCAAAAAACAATTGGCGGATGCCGGTGTTCTGATTGAAGAATGGGGTGGTTCATTTCCATCGGTTGAAATTTCGGCAAAAACCGGACAAAATATCGACCAGCTTCTCGAATTGGTTCTTCTCCAGGCAGAACTTCTGGAACTCAAAGCTAATCCGCATCGCCTGGCAAAGGGCGTTGTACTGGAGTCCCGTTTAGACAAAGGAAAGGGCCCTGTTGCCACGGTGTTGGTTCAAACCGGGACGTTGAAAATTGGCGACCCGATCATTGCCGGACTCCGCAGCGGAAAAGTGCGCGCCCTGTATGACGAACGCGGAAAACGGATAAAATCCGTTGGCCCCTCCATCCCTGCACAGGTGATCGGCTTTTCAGATGTTCCCCAGGCGGGCGATATTCTTTATGCCTTGCGATCCGATCGGGAAGCCAGGGAAATCAGCCTCAAGCGCCAGCAGCTTAAGCGTGAGCAGGATATGAGAAGCCGGGGACACATGAGTCTTGATGAATTTTCAAAGCGCGTGAAGCAACTGAAAGTCAAGGAATTAAAACTAATTGTTAAAGCTGATGTAATGGGCTCGGCGGAAGCGCTGAGCGATGCCCTGATGCATTTGAGCAACGATGAAGTGACCGTACATATCATTCATAAGAGTGTAGGTGCGATCTCTGAAACGGATGTTCTTCTTGCGGCGGCTTCGGAAGCCATCATTATTGGATTTCAGGTGCGTCCGAATCCGAAAGCCTGGGAAATTGCGCGGCGCGAGGGAGTGGATATTAAAACCTATTCCATCATTTACGACGCCATTGAGGATGTCAAACTGGCTTTGGAGGGCCTGCTGGAGCCGGAGCAGAAAGAGGAAGTGGTCGGGGATGCCGAAGTGAGACAGATCTTTCGCATTCCAAAAGTCGGCACGGTTGCCGGATGTTATGTTGTTTCAGGAAAGATAAAGCGAAACGATCGGGTGCGTGTCATTCGTGAAGGAAAAGTGGTATATGAAGGCGAAATTGCTTCACTCAAGCGATTCAAAGAGGATGCAAGAGAAGTGGCGGCGGGGTATGAATGTGGTATCGGGATTGCCGGTTTTAACGATATTAAAGAGGGGGATATATTGGAAACATACCAAATTGTGGAAATAAAGAAAACCCTGAAAAGCAGCAACGGGTAATAGTAGAGTTGACCCAAAATGGTTGGTTTTTGTCAAATTGATCTGTTTATTCCGGGGAGTCAATCACTCAAAGAAAAGCGATTTGCGGTTAAGAGCATTAAGACCCGTATTCGAAATAAATTTAATGTATCGATTTCTGAATTGGACGGCGCCGAAAAATGGCAGCGCGTGGTTTTGGGGATTGCAATTGTTACCAACGATCACAAAATAGTCGATTCAACATTTGCGAAAATCATCCAGTTTATTGACGGGGATGGGCGGGTAGAGATTCTTGATCATTTTGTGGATATATTTTAAGAGAGAACAATGGCTGTGCAACGTGCTTTAAAAGTGGGGGATCTGTTAAAAGAGGAGATCAGTCAGATTATTTTGCGGGAAATTAAGGATCCCCGCGTGGGGTTTAGTACAATCACCGGGGTTAAAGTGAGCAACGATCTCAAATCCGCCAGAGTATATGTCTCGATAATGGGGGATACCCATCAGAAAGAAATAGAAGTGGAGGCCCTTAATCATGCAGAACATTTTGTGAGGGCTTTGCTTAAAACCCGACTGACACTAAAATATATTCCCTATTTGCAATTTGTGCTGGACGAAACTCTGGACTACGCAGAAAATATTGAGCACCTCATTGACAAAATCAAAAAATCCGACCAAAAAGACAGCCTATAATTTTGAGGATGGCGAGATTATTCCCATCGACAAACCCATTGGTTGGACGTCGTTTGATGTGGTTAATAAAATCCGGAAGGCATTGCGGATTAGAAAAGCGGGTCATACTGGAACCCTTGATCCCTTTGCATCGGGTTTGTTAATTGTTCTTACGGGAAAAAAAACAAAGCTGGCCCCCACATTTATCAATTTACCAAAGACGTATGAAGGAATTATTGAATTAGGTGTGGAGACCGACACTCTGGATGTGGATGGGAAGGTAATTGGCCGGAAAGACGTTGCAGAATTTTCGCCGGATGAAATTGAATCGGCTTTGAAACGTTTTGAAGGAGAATCTTTTCAGATACCTCCTTCGTATTCGGCCGTTAAAATTGGTGGAACGCGGGCTTACAAATATGCGCGTCAAAACCAGCCGGTCAAACTGGCTCCCCGAAAAATTCATATTTATTCGATTCGTTTGTTAGGCTATTCGGAACGCGACATTCATTTTAGCGTTACCTGCTCAAAGGGAACCTATGTCCGGGCGCTGGCAAGAGATGTTGCAAAGGCGTTAGGGACCATCGGATATCTGAAATCCCTGAGGCGGTGCCGGATCGGGGATTATTCAGTGGAGAGGGCATGGGACATTGATGCATTTATTGATTGGGTTTTGAGCTTAAAACAGGTGTCTGAAAAAGAAGAAGCGGTGGAATAAGTACAGAGAAGGATGCATAACTCTTAAATGGATGTGTTTTTAGATCTTAATTCTATTCCCAAAAAAGAATTTCCAATTATTACAATCGGGACCTTTGACGGTATTCACCTGGGACATCAAAAGCTTATTTCTCATGTTTTGGAAAAAAAGAAACGGTTTAAGGGAACGGCTTTCCTGGTAACATTTGAACCCCATCCGCAATTAGTCTTAAATACTCGGAACCAGCCCATTTCAATTTTAACGACATTGGAAGAAAAGCTCGAAATTGTACAGAAATTTCCCATTGATGGTGTGATTGTTATTCCGTTTACGAAGGAATTATCGGAACTTTCGGGGAGCTTATTCATTAAAGAAATATTAATCAAAAAAATTGGTTTTAAAGATATTGTTATTGGCTACGATCATGCATTTGGGAAAAAACGATCGGGTAATGTTGAGACGCTGAGAAAAATGAGCAGTGAATTTGGTTTTCGCGTGAATGTTGTTGATCCGGTATCTTTGAACGGAGAGGTAGTCAAGAGTACAACCATACGGAATGCCCTTCGTGATGGTGACATTTCAAAAGCAACCGCCTTTCTGGGCCGCCCCTACCAGATTACCGGAAAGGTTTCCAGGGGAAAGGGGCGGGGGAGAGAATCACTTTTTCCCACGGCCAACCTCGAGATAAACCATCCCCATAAACTCATTCCCCGAAATGGTGTTTATATAGCCGAGGCTGTTTTGGAAGGAAAAAGTTTTCCGGCAATTGCCAATATTGGAAATCGTCCGACATTTGGTGAAAAGGATTTGGCAATTGAGGTCCACCTTTTTAATTTTGATGAAGATATTTACGACTTGCCGATGAAACTATTGCTCTTGTCGCGAATTCGGGGTGAAAGAAAATTCCATTCAATTGAAGCACTAAAAAAACAAATCCACCGGGATATAGAAATAGCAAAAAATTATTTCCAATGAAAAACTGACTGTATGGAGGAATTATGCCTTTATCAAAAGAAAAGAAGAAAGAAATCATGACAAAATTTGGATTGCACGAAAAGGATACGGGTTCGGTCGAGGTGCGGGTGGCGATGTTAACCCAGCGGATTAACGAACTGACCGAGCATTTTCGCACCCATCCAAAAGACCACCATTCCCGCAGGGGCCTGCTTAAAATGGTAGGACAAAGAAGACGTTTGTTGAATTATTTAAATCGCCGCGATATCGATAAATATCGTTCATTAATTAAAGAATTGGGAATCAGACGCTAAAAACGGAGGTAGGATCCATTGATCGAGGTAAAAAATCTGACGAGGTATTACGGACAAAAACCTGCGATTCAGAATGTTACGTTCAATGTCGAGAAGGGTGAAGTTCTCGGTTTTTTGGGTCCAAATGCTGCTGGCAAAACCACCACCATGCGTATTCTCACCTGTTACATGCCGGCAACCAGCGGAACTGCAAAAGTCGCGGGTTTTGATGTTTTTGATCAGTCGATGGACGTGCGCAGGCGGATTGGCTACCTGCCTGAAAATCCACCGCTTTATCCGGAAATGACGGTGGAATCCTATTTGAAATTTGTGGGGAAAATCAAGGGGGTCGATTCCAAAAACCTGAAAAAACGTGTAGAAACGGTAATGGATCTGGTGAACATTACCAATGTTCAAAAAACCATTATCGGAAAATTGTCAAAAGGGTATCGTCAGCGTGTGGGGTTGGCGCAGGCATTGGTTCACGATCCGGACGTACTGATTCTGGATGAACCCACGGTCGGGCTCGATCCCAAGCAGATTATTGACGTACGAAAGTTGATTAAAGACCTTGGGGGAGATCACACGATTATTTTGAGCACGCACATTCTTCCCGAAGTGAGTCAAACTTGTAATCGGGTGGTTATCATTAACGAAGGACGGGTGGTGGCTGAAGATACGCCCGAAAACCTGACTCGCCGGCTTCAGGGAAATGAAAAGATTTATGTGGAAGTTGAAGGGCCGGCTGAAGTCATCGAAAATGAACTTCGGTCGCTGGACATTGTTTCATCCGTTGTTCGCGAGAAAGAAACGAACGGAAATGTATCATTTATTGTGGAGAGTATCCCGAACCGGGATATTCGTAAGGACATCGCCAAAACAATCGTACAAAAAGGTTGGGGCCTCTTTGAGATGAGACCTGTAGGAATGAGCCTTGAAGAAGTATTTCTGCGCTTAACTACAAAAGAAGAGGAGGTGGCGTTCTCGTGAAAAGCTATTTAGCGATAACTGACCGGGAGCTAAAATCGTATTTTGTGTCTCCCATTGCCTACATCGTCATTGCGCTCTTTATTCTGATTACCGGTATATTTTTCTATCTCATTATTTCGAATTTTGTTGAACTGAGTTTCCGCTACACCATGCAGGCTCAATATTACCGGATGGCTCCACCCAAACTCAATGTGAACAGTATGGCCATTCGGCCCTTATTGCATAATATCAGTCTGTTTGCCCTTTTTTGGCTTCCGTTGTTAACCATGCGGCTCATCGCAGAGGAAAAGAAAACCGGAACCATCGAACTTATTTTTACGTCACCGGTGCGAACCATCGAAACGGTAATGGCTAAATTTACAGCCAGCACAACCCTTTTTGTTGTCATGCTGGCTCTTACATTTCTTTATATGGTATCGCTTTTTTTCTTTGGGAATCCTGAACTGGGTCCCATTTTATCCGGCTATTTGGGGCTTCTGCTGATTGGTATGAGCTATATTGCCTTTGGGTTGTTTTTTTCGTCAATTACCGATAATCAGATCATTGCGGCGGTAGCCACATTTGCCTTTATCTTGTTTTTCTGGGCCATCGGCTGGATGTCCGGGTTCGTGAGCCCGGGAGTGGGATCGTTTCTGGATAAACTTTCGCTCATCAATCATTTTGATGATTTTGCGAAGGGCGTCATCGATTTGGGGAATATTGTTTATTATCTGAGTTTCACGTTTTTTGGAATATTTCTGACATATATTTCTCTGGAATCCAAAAAATGGAGGTTGTAAGAGAATGAAACGGTTTGTGGATTATTCAGGCATTTTAGGGCTTTTGCTGCTTATCGCCGGAGGTCTTATCTATGTGATAACTACAACCTCGTCCTGGTTGATTACCACATTCCTTATTCTTGGTGCGCTTCTTCTATTGGTCTACATTGTGGGGAACATAGGGAACATTCAAAATTATTTTTCAAAGCGCTCAACCAAATATGGTACAAATGCTGTGGTAACCTCGCTTATTGTTTTGGCGATTTTATTACTCGTAAATTTTGTGGCCTTCCGACACACCATTCGAATTGATACCACGGCAAATCATCAATACAGTCTTTCAGAACAAACTCAAAAAATTCTGAAGCATTTAAAAAAGGATGTTCACGTAATCGGATTTTTTAAGTCGGAAGAAAATCAACGGGCAAAGGACCTTTTTGAGGAATATGCCCATTTATCATCGAAATTTTCGTATGAACTCGTCGATCCCGATAAACGACCGGCAATTGCCCGGAAATATGGCCGTATTACCTACGGAACCATCATCGTAGAAGGGCCGTCGAAGGTAGAACGCATTAAAAAAACAACAGAAGAAGAGCTGACCAACGCCATCATCAAGGTAACCCGGGAAGGAAAAAAGTGGATCTATTTCCTGGAAGGACACGGTGAGCATGATATTGATCAGGACATGGCGGGCGAAACCGGGCGTTCCGGAATGGCCATGGCAAAAAAGGCGCTTGAAAATCAGTATTATGGTATAAAAAAACTCATGCTGGTTACAGCCAAAAAAATTCCAAGCGATTGCTCTGTTTTGGTTATTGCCGGACCTCAAACCGATCTGATTCAAACAGAAACAGCTGCCATCAATGCCTATTTAAAAAAGGGCGGAAACGTCCTGGCCATGATCGATCCGACCCCGTCGGCCAGTTTAAAAGATCTTCTTGCACCGTGGGGTGTCGTACCCGATAATGACGTGGTGCTGGATGTATCGGGTGTGGGACAGTTATTTGGTGCCGGGCCGGCCATTCCTGTGATCAATAATTACGGTAATCACATGATTACAAAAGATTTAAAACGCATGATCACCGCATTTCCTTTAGCTCGTTCTCTTTCAAAAGACAAGACCATTGAAAAGAAAAACGACCTTACCATAGTTGACTTGTTGAAAACGGGTCCCAATAGCTGGGGCGAAACAGACCTTACGCTGTTTGAAAATCAGAAAAAAGCGGGCTATAATCCCGGCGTCGATAAAAAAGGACCTCTCACACTGGGTATGGTGGTTACAAAAGACGTTAAGGATTCCACAGGCACTCCTCTGGGTAAAAAGAAAAGCCGGTTGGTTGTGTACGGCGATTCGGATTTTGCCACGAATGCCTGGTTCCATTTTCAAAAAAATGGCGACCTGTTCCTGAATTCTGTAAATTGGCTGGCCGAAGAGCAAGATCTTGTTGCCATTCGTCCAAGAAGCCCCGAAGACAGACGAATTAACCTGACAAAAGCCCAGTCCAAACTTATTTTCTGGGTGGGTGTTGTCCTATTTCCATTAGCGATTGTTCTACTCGGCATTGGTGTTTATGCCAAACGGCGTTAAACGGGAGGAGGAAATAAACCCAAAATGAAAACCAAAAATACACTCATACTGCTGGTTATTCTCATTGCCATTTCGGCTTATGTGTATTTTTACGAAATCAAAGGGGGAGAGGAACGCAAAAAGGAAAAAGAGGCTGCCGCCGAACTGCTTCCGATCAAAAAGGATGATGTCAGTGAGGTCATTCTGGAGCGCCCGGCGGATCATGTGAGAATTCATGCAAAAAAAACAGACGACCAGTGGAAAATTATCGAACCGATCGAAACGGAAGGAGATAAATTCGCAATTGAAGGCCTTATTAATTCGGTCCTAAATTCAAAAGTGAACCGGGTTGTGGCCCACGATACAAGCTCTTTACAGGATTTTGGCTTAAAACCCCCGGAAGGAATTATCATTCTTTCAACAAAATCGGGTCAGCACGATACAATTTTTGTGGGCAGTAAAAACCCCACCGGCTCCTTTTTGTTTATTCGCAAGAATCATCAACCTGAGGTTGAGCTGACATCCACATCGATGTCTTACGAGGTAAAAAGAAACCTCTTTGATTTTAGGGATAAAACGGTTCTGAAGTTCGAAAAAGAAAATGTCGACAAACTGGATCTAAAGGTGCCCAAAGGCCATTATATTGTGGAAAAAACAGGGGAGTCGTGGATGATCACGTCACCCGTCCGAAAAAAAGCGGATAAAGCGGAAATAGGCAAACTACTGAACAAGGTCAAAAATGCCCGGGTTCGCAAATTTGTGGTCGAAAAGGCACCCTCCCTCGCAAAATACGGTCTTTCACATCCCAAATATGTGTTTACGGTTTTCCTAAAACCCAATCAATCCAGGAAAACCCTGCTTATTGGCAAAAAAGAGGACAAGGAGACCGTATATGCAAAGGATGATTCGCGAAATCCCATTATGAGTATTCCGAAAAGTGTTCCTGATGGATTGAATGTTTCACTGTTTGATTTGCGAGATAAGACTATTCTTCATTTTAAGCGGGAAAATCTATCTAAAATTGAATTAATTTATCCCGATTCAACGATTATCTGTCAAAAAGACACCAGCGGGAACTGGATGATTACATTTCCGGATTCGGCCAAAACAAAGAGCTGGAAAATGAGCTCACTCCTGTCCAGTTTAAAAAATCTAAAAGCAAAAGAATTCCCAGGAGAAGGAAAGAGGCTCTTTGCGCGTACCGGTTTGAAAAAGCCGCAGCTCATAGTCCGTCTGTATGATAAGGATGGAAAATTCGTGGAATCATTGCTTATCGGAAAAACTTACGATTCGAAAAAAACCTATGTTACAACTAAAGAGAAGAAAGAAGTATTCGGCGTTTCTACTAATGACCTCAAAAATATTAAGGTCCGTTTAGAAGATATTAAAGCCGATTAATTAGAATTGGAGGCTTATTGAATGGTAGTTCGTAAAGAAATTGAATTAGGGGGTCGCAAGCTCCTTATCGAAACAGGCAAAATGGCACGGCAGGCAGATGGAGCCGTTTGGGTGCAATACGGAGAAACGGCCATACTCGCAACGGCTGTTTCATCGGATAAACCGGTAACCGGAACGGATTTTATGCCGCTTTCCGTCGAATATCGTGAACGCGCCTATGCGGCCGGCAAAATTCCCGGCGGATTTTTTAAGAGAGAAGGCAAACCCAGCGAAAAGGAAGTGGTTAGTGCCCGATTAACGGACAGGCCCATTCGACCCCTTTTCCCGGATGATTACCGAAATGAAGTCCAGGTGATCATTTATGTTATTTCTGCAGACCAGGAGAACGATGCGGACATTCTGGGTCCCATCGGGGCATCCGCAGCACTATCTATTTCGGATATTCCCTTTCTGGGTCCTATTGCATCGGTTCGCGTGGGTAAAGTGAATGGTGAATACGTCATTAATCCTACGTTTGCACAATTGGAAGAGAGCGAGTTGGATGTTATTATTGCCGGCTCTTCCGACTCCATTGCAATGGTTGAAGGGTGGTCCAATGAGATTTCTGAAGAGGATATGCTTCAGGCTTTGGATTTTGGACACGAAGCCATTAAGAAAATCGTAGAGCTTCAGAACGAATTGGTTAAGGAAATCGGGAGACCAAAGCGGAGCTATGAACCCGCGGCTATTCCGGAGGAGCTGCAAAAAGAGGTCCGGGCCCGCGCCGAGTCCAAAATGGTTGAAATCGTTCAGATTGCCGAGAAAAAGGAACGAAGTACGGCCATCAAAACACTGGTGGAAGAAATTGCCCAGTCCCTGGAAGAAACCTTTCCCGATGCTTCAGGAATGATTGCCGCAGTCGTGGGAGACATCGAGAAGGAGATTATGCGGAAGAATATTCTGGAGAAGGGAAAACGTCTGGACGGCCGTTCCCTCAAAGATATTCGTCCGATTACCTGCGAAATTGGTTTAATTCCGCGGGCACACGGTTCAGCCTTATTTACCCGAGGCCAAACACAAAGTCTCTCGGCAACAACACTCGGTACCAAAATGGATGAACAAAAGATTGAGGGGCTTGAAGGCGGCACGTGGAAACGGTACATGCTTCACTATAATTTCCCGCCCTTTTCCGTGGGTGAAGTGAAACCTATGCGAGGACCGGGTCGAAGAGAAATCGGGCACGGGCAGTTGGCGGAACGGGCTCTAAAACCGGTTATCCCGGATGATACGGAATTCCCCTACACCATTCGAATTGTTTCCGATATTATGGAATCCAACGGATCGTCCTCGATGGCCACTGTTTGTGCGGGATCGTTGTCTTTGATGGATGCCGGTGTTCCTGTAAAAGCGGCCGTTGCCGGAATTGCTATGGGATTAATCAAGGAAAATGACAAGGTCGCCATTTTAACGGATATTCTCGGCGATGAAGATCACATGGGCGATATGGACTTCAAGGTTGCCGGTACGTCTGAGGGAATTACCGCTTTCCAAATGGACATTAAGATAAAAGGGATTTCATTTGAGATTATGCGTGAAGCCCTACAACAGGCCAGGGAGGCCCGATTGCAGATTCTGGAGATTATGAATCAGACCATTGATCATCCCAGAGATGCAATTTCCAAATATGCACCGCGAATCATGTCTATTCAGGTTCCTGTGGATACCATTGGTGCAATTATCGGCCCCGGAGGAAAGACCATCCGCGAAATCATCGATAAAACCGGTGTTACAATTGATATTGATGATGACGGAAAGGTCACCATTGCCTCGGCGGATATGGAAGCCGCAGAAGAGGCCAAGCGCATTGTGCAATCCTATTCGGAGGTTCCCGAGGAAGGAAAAGTTTACAAGGGAAAGGTCAAGAAAATTCTGAATTTTGGGGCCATTGTGGAAATTCTGCCGGGTAAGGAAGGACTGCTCCACATTTCAGAATTGGAATACCACCGTGTGAATAAGGTAGAAGATATTCTGCACGTGGGGGATATGGTAGAGGTGAAGCTCTTAAAGGTTGAAAGAGACGGAAAACTGGATCTCAGCCGAAAAGCGCTTCTCGAAAAACCTGAAGGATATGTGGAACAGCAGCGGCCCTCTTTCCGATCGAGCAATGGTCAACGGCGCAGAAGTGACGTAAATCGAAACAGCAAAAGACGCTGATTTGTTCGCAAACAGCAAAAACGTTAATGAAGGCTCACTTTACCGAAAAACCGTTCTACCCAATGGCCTTCGCGTAATTTCTGAAAAAATCCCTTATGTTCGCTCAGTCTCAATCGGATTGTGGATTGAGGCTGGCACCAGGGATGAGCCGGCTCAGAAAAATGGCATTGCTCATTTTCTTGAACACATGGTTTTTAAGGGCACAAAGACCCGATCCGCCTTTAAACTGGCCGATACGCTGGAAGCACTGGGGGGTGCTCTTAATGCCTTTACAGGAAAGGAATTGACTTCCTTTTATGCTCATGTTCTTGATGAGCATCTGGAGGTGGCCGTGGATATTCTGGCGGATCTTCTTGAAAATCCGTTACTTGACCCGCAGGATATAGAAAAAGAAAAGAATGTTGTGATTGAAGAAATCAGGGACCTGGAAGATGCGCCCGATGATCTTATTTTTGATTACTTTTTTCAGGATATATTTTCAAACCACCCACTGAGTTTTCCCATATTGGGACAGGAAAAAATTGTAAGGGAGTTTGAACGCCGCGATTTAATCGAATTCAAAGAGAATAACTACACATCAAATCGCATTATTATTGCAGCAGCCGGAAATATTGACCATCAACAATTGGTCGATCTTGCAGGCAAGTATTTTTCCGGTATTAAAACCACCAGTCAAAGAGAATTATTGGCACTTCCCGAAGAAAGGCCTGAGCGTCATATCAGAACATACCGCGCGCAACAGGCCCATGTGTGTATGGGATGCCGGACCGTACCCTATTCGGCGCCCGAAAAATATCCGCTTCTTCTTGTCAATACCATTCTGGGGGCCGGAATGAGTTCCCGTCTCTTTCAAACCCTTCGGGAAAAATACGGTCTGGTTTATTCCGTTTTTTCATTTACTGATTTTTTTATGGATACAGGTGTATTTGGAATCTACTTTGGAACAGACAAGGGCAATATTGATCAGGCAATTGAATTGACTGCCAATGAATTTAATCGATTACTGAATAAAGAACTTCAAGAAGATGAATTAGCCAAACGGCAGTCTCAGTTAAAGGGGAATTTATTGCTTGGTCTTGAGTCCACATCGAACCGGATGGAACGCCTCGCCAAAATGGAAATCTATTTTCAGGGGTTTCAAACTTTGGATGATGTCATTCAATCGATTAATGAGGTGACGTTGGAAGACATATTCGATGTGGCCGAAAGCTATTTTAACTCACACAGAATTTATCAAACCATTATTCGACCACAGTAAGCATTTGATTTTGCAATGGGCAAGTGCAACTGTTTGAGTTGTTTGGGTGTTCTTGGTATCTGCGCTTTTTTGCGGATATGGGACAAAAGAAACTAAATAACTAATGGAAGGAATTGAAAAATGATAATAGGTGTACCAAAGGAAATCAAACCCGATGAGTATCGCGTTTCAATGCTTCCGGTTGGCGTTGAAACATTGCGTAAAAACGGACATACGGTTTTGGTTGAAAAATCAGCAGGTGAGGGAAGCGGTTTTTCGGATACCGATTACAAACAGGCCGGCGCCGAAATCCTCAATTCCCCCGAAGAGGTTTATTCAAAAGCGGATATGATTGTAAAAGTAAAAGAACCGCTTCCCAGTGAATATGAACTTATAAAGGAAGATCAGATTCTTTTCACGTACTTTCACTTCGCTGCATCAGAGAAACTGACCAAAGCCATAATCAAAACAAATGCCATTGCCGTGGCCTATGAAACGGTTGAACTACCCGATCATTCCCTTCCTTTATTGATTCCAATGAGCGAAGTGGCCGGAAGGATGTCCGTTCAGGAAGGGGCAAAATACCTGGAAAAGAAGATGGGGGGCAGGGGAGTTCTTCTGGCGGGTGTTCCGGGCGTTGAACCCGCAACGGTTGTCATCCTGGGGGGAGGGATTGTGGGCACAAATGCGGCAAAAATGGCAGCCGGACTCGGTGCCACTGTCTACATTCTGGACATCAATCTTGACCGCCTGCGCTATCTTGACGACGTGATGCCCAAAAATGTGATTACCCTCATGTCCAATCTTTACAATATCCGGGAGCTTCTTGCGAAAGCCGATTTATTGATTGGTGCGGTGTTAATTCCGGGGGCAAAAGCGCCCAAATTGGTGACTCGCGATATGTTGAAACTAATGAAACCCCGCTCTGTGCTGGTGGATGTTGCCATCGACCAGGGAGGATGTATTGAAACGGTCCATCCCACAACGCATCACGATCCCATTTACGTGATTGACGATATCATTCATTACAGCGTGGCCAATATGCCGGGTGCCGTTCCCCGCACATCAACCATTGCCTTAACCAACGCGACACTTCCTTATGCCGTAAAATTGGCCAATATGGGAATTGAAGCTATTCGGGAAGACGAAGCGCTTAAAAAGGGTTTGAATATTTTCAAGGGAAAAGTCACCTACAAAAACGTGGCGGAAGCCTTTAATTTACCCTATGTTCCTGTAAATGACGTTCTCTAAAAAAACGTATCACAATATTTACATTCTGACGTACCATCATGTCTGTAGTGAATGGCTGCCGAGTGCAGCCCGTGTCACTCCGGAGCAATTCAAAATGCACATCCAGATCCTTAAAAGTCTGGGTGTGCATTTTTTTTCTTTAAACGATTTGATCGATCTTCCCGAAAACTCACCGCAAAAACGAGTCGCCATTACTTTTGACGATGGGTTTTCCTGCCTTTACAAGCATGCTTTTCCCGTTCTGGAAGAGGAAAAAATTCCGGCAACGATCTTTTTGGTGACGGATTTCATCGGCAAAAAAAGTACCTGGGATGTTAATTTTGGGATTCACAGAGCCAGGCACCTTTCCTGGTCGGAGATAATTGAGATGAAAAAATACGGGATTTCTTTTGGCTCCCACACACACCGGCATATTGATCTCGCCGGGAGCTCCCAAAACCAAATTCGGGAAGATTTGAAACGCTCAAAGTCATTATTAGAAGATGAATTAGGAGAATTCCTTCATCTGCTGGCGTACCCCTTTGGGCGCTCATCACAACGCGCAAAAGACGTTTTAAGGGAACTTAATTTTAGGGCGGCCTTTTCGTTGTATCCGGATTCCCAATTTTCAGATGTTTTGCAGATTCCACGATACGGCGTTTACTTGTTTGACCATAAACATTTCTTAAAAGCCAAAATGGATGAAAATTGGCTTGCACCTATTGAAAAGTCTAAACTCAAAATTATTAATTTCTTATCTGTAGGAACGATTTTGACAAAAAAGATAACTCAGGAAAAAAACTCTTGATATTTTAGTAAAAATTTATTATTCTATTAAGGTTAATGAAATAACCTTATGCAAAATAGGCCTATAAAAAAACTCTATTATTCGATAAGCGAAGTCAGTGAGCTCACAAATCTGAAGCAGCATGTACTTCGCTACTGGGAAACAGAATTTCCCGATTTGAAACCGTCTAAAAACCGGGCGGGAAACAGGATATATCGCCCAAAAGATTTAGACGTGATTCTGCAGATTAAAAAGTTGCTTTACGAAGAACACTATACCATTCAGGGGGCGAGAGAAAAGATCAAATTGCTTGAACATCAAAAAAAACGGGAGCTTACTTCAGACAATTTAAACGATATTCATACGATTGTTAAGCAGCTGCGAAGTGATCTTCTGGAAATAAAAAAGATATTGGATTCAAATCGGGGCGTAGCGCAGTCCGGTTAGCGCACTTGACTGGGGGTCAAGGGGTCGGAGGTTCAAATCCTCTCGCCCCGACCATTTGAATTCAAGGGTAGGAGTGAGATTCATTTCTACCCTTTTCAGTAACGTGTAAGCAGATTCCTGTGAATGGTTTGATCCTTATACCGGCCTTTCAGGCGGGACCGTATCTCGGTGATGTTCTTCAGCGCATTCTCGAATACAGGCATATGTCGGTTGCGGTATTGGTTGTCAATGATGGTTCCACTGACAACACCGAAGATGTCGCCCGGTCATATGGCGTTAATGTTCTTTCACATTCCCAAAACAGGGGCAAAGGAGCGGCATTAAAAACGGGATTCTCTTTTGCCGTTCAAAAAAATTTTAATTATGTCGTTTGCCTCGATGCGGACGGACAACATGATCCGGAAGCCATTCCCGATTTTATTGATCTGTTTCAAACAGGGAATTACGACCTGATCATTGGGCGCCGGGACGTTTCGATTGGAAAAATGCCCTTTGATCGCTATCTCAGCAACTCCCTGACCTCTGTTGTGGTTTCTCTTGTTGCGGGCCAGCGAATTCACGATTCTCAATCCGGCTACCGTCTGTTATCGGTTGAGTTAATCAAGAGGCTTCGTTTACAGAGCCATCAATATGAAACAGAAACAGAAATTCTCCTGCAGGCCATTCGGGACTTTCACGCAAGAGTAGGGGAGATCCCGATTTCCGTTTCGTATGTGGGGGAAATCAGTCATATTAATCGATTTAGCGATACATTACGCTTTATAAGACTAGTACTCAAAACCGTAGGACATCTTTGATTGGTTGAGCAATTTGTTCAGTACTTTCATTCGTTACCAAAGGAAGTGGTAACGCTGTTCATTGCAATGATTCCGATTTTTGAATTGCGAGGAGCCATTCCTTGGGCATTGGCCAATCCGCCCATAGGAGGAGGCCTGCATTGGCAAACAGCTTTTGTTTTTGCCTATATTGGAAATTTTATTCCCGTTATTCCACTGCTTTTATTTTTGGATCCGGTAACGAATTTTCTGCGTCGCTGGAAAATTTTTGATCGCTTCTTTGAATGGCTTTTCAAGCGGACGCGACGCAAGGGGAAGATGATTGAAAAGTATGAGGTTATCGGACTTTTGCTTTATGTTGGAATCCCCCTACCAGGTACAGGTGCCTGGACGGGTTCTCTTGCAGCCTATTTATTTGGGGTACGTTTTAAAAACTCAATCTTTGCAATTGCTGTTGGTATATTGCTGGCCGGTATTATCGTAACACTGGCTTCTTTGGGTGTGATTTCGGTATTTTAAGTTTTCTGAGTTCGGGGCGTAGCGCAGCCCGGTTAGCGCGCATGCTTCGGGAGCATGAGGTCGGCGGTTCGAATCCGCCCGCCCCGACGAGTCTATATTGAGGAGTAAATGGACGGATATTCGGTAAAAGATATTGAAAAGAAATGGCAGCAATTTTGGAACGATATTAATCTCTTCAAAACAAAGCCCATTCCTCAAAAAAAGTATTATGTCCTTGAGATGTTTCCTTATCCCTCCGGAGACCTTCATATCGGGCATATGAAAAATTACGTCATCGGCGACGTTATTGCCCGTTACAAACTTATGCAAGGATTTGACATTTTACACCCCATGGGGTGGGATGCGTTTGGTTTGCCTGCCGAAAATGCCGCAATAAAGCGCGGAATCGATCCCGAAAAATGGACCTATAACAACATCTCGGTTTCCAAGAATACCATGAAAATGATGGGGCTGAGCTACGATTGGGATCGGGAAGTGACCACCTGCGCTCCTGATTATTACAAATGGACACAATGGCTCTTTTTGCAATTATATAAGAAGGGCCTTGCCTATCGAAAAAAAGCATCCGTAAATTGGTGTCCAAGCTGCCAGACGGTTTTGGCAAACGAACAGGTTGAAGGCGGAACCTGTTACCGCTGCCATACCCCCGTGGAAAAACGGGACCTGGTGCAGTGGTTTTTTAAGATTACGGATTACGCCGACCGGCTATTGAAGGATTTGCAAAAATTGGACAAATGGCCGGAACCGGTAAAAATTATGCAAAAAAATTGGATCGGGCGAAGTGAAGGCGCCGAAATTGATTTTTATATTGATGACTTAAATCGAACGGTTAGAGTTTTTACCACGCGTCCCGATACACTCTTTGGAGTGACATTTATGGTGTTTGCCCCTGAACATGAGTGGGTCTCCTCACTGATCAAAGGCAAACCTCAGGAAAAAGATGTTTTAAACTACATTGAAAAAGCAAAAAGTAAGTCCGATATCGAGCGTACCTCCTTGAAAGAAAAGGACGGGATTTTTACGGGAGCCTATGCCACTCATCCGCTGTCCGGTGAAAAAATCCCTATTTGGGTGGCTGATTACGTGATTATGGGATACGGGACCGGTGTCGTCATGGGGGTACCGGCACACGACGAGCGGGATTTTGAATTTGCCAAAAAATACAAACTCCCCATTAAAACCGTAATTCGTCCGAAAGAAAAAGAAGAATTCGATGCATGGCGTGAGGGCGCTGCCTTTACAGAAAAAGGCATTATGATTCAATCCGATAAATTTTCGGGTCTTCCCTCAGAAATTGGTATCAAAGAAGTTGTTAACACATTGGAGTCCAAAGGGATTGGAAAATCTGCGGTCTATTACAAACTCCGTGATTGGCTTATTTCGCGCCAGCGATATTGGGGGGCTCCCATTCCCATGATCCATTGTGAAAAATGTGGGGTCGTCCCTGTACCCGAAAAGGATTTGCCTGTTTTGTTGCCAAAAGAAGGGGTTGACTTTACACCAAAAGGAAAATCTCCGCTGGCTTCTGTAGAGGATTTTATTCATACCACATGCCCGAAATGCGGAGGACCGGCTCAGCGCGATCCCGACACCATGGATACATTCGTCGATTCATCCTGGTATTTTCTGCGGTACACCGACAGCCAGAATGAAGAAGAACCTTTCTCAAAAGAAAAAGGCGATGCCTGGATGCCCGTAGACCAATATATTGGTGGAATTGAGCATGCGGTTCTCCATCTGCTTTATTCTCGTTTCATTACAAAATTTCTTTACGATATTGGTCAGGTCTCCGTCGATGAACCTTTTAAGGCCCTTTTCACACAGGGAATGGTTTTGAATAGGGGAGAGGTAATGTCTAAATCAAAAGGCAATGCCGTTCCCGTGGGACCCTTTGTGGAGAAGTGGGGAAGTGATACGGGACGCATTACCATTCTTTTTGCAGCTCCCCCGGAACGCGACCTGGAATGGACAGAGGAGGGAGTTCAAGGATCCAACCGATTTCTCAATCGGGTTTACCGCTTTATTGAAAATCATTTGAACGAGATTGGGGAAGTAAAACAAACTGAACTGAATCCGTCGTCATTATCAGATGAAGAATTGCGTATTTTTAAAGCGATCCATCAAACCATTAAAAAAGTCACGGAAGACGTAGAGGTTTTTCACTTTAATACGGCCTTGGCCTTTCTAATGGAACTTATGAATACCTTTTATAAGGCGACGACTCAGAATCCAATCCTCTGGAGATTTAGTATTGAAAAATATATTCAATTGCTGTCTCCATTTGCTCCGCATTTATCGGAGGAATTGTGGCATCGACTGGGAAATACAGAGAGTGTTTTTCAAACAAAATGGCCAACCTACGATTCCCAGTATATTCAGGAAAATGAAATTGAAGTTGTTTTACAGATAAACGGAAAAGTACGAGCCCGACTTAAGGTGGCTACAAATACGCCAGATAAAGACCTTCAGGAAATGGCGCTAAAGAATCCAAAGATAAAAAAATATATTGATGGAAAATCAATACTAAAGATTATTGTTGTAAAAAATAAATTGGTCAATATCGTCGTCAGGTAAAAGGGGGGAAAGAAAAAAAGGACTTTGAGAAAGTCCTTTTAATTTAACTTGCTATTATACATAATATATCTTATGTGCATATTATTTATCTTAATTTTTTACAATAGTGTAGCTCTGATTTAGCGTGTCTAACAGCTTTTCTGCCTTTGCTTTCAAAGGCGATTTGATCTGCATTTTTAGAATCATGTTAATCTGATCGTATCCCTCCTGAAAATCACCGCTCTCAATAAATGCCCGTGATAGTTCATATCGAGCCAGAATATTATTCTTGTCCAATTTTACGGCCTTTTCCAATTGAGGAATGGCCTCCTTCGCCCGCTTTAATTGGATCAGACTTTTCCCAAGCAGCGTCAGGGTAACGGTATCCTCTTTTCCGGATTTGATGGCCTTTTTGATAACCTCAATGACATCTTCCGGATTACCTATTTTATCCAGGAGAAGACCCAACTCTTTGTAATAGAGTCCTTTACGTGGATTACCAAAAATGGCTTTTTTAAACGCCGTAAAGGATTTTTTTAATTCCCCCATTCTAAGATAGGTTTCTCCCAAAAAATATTGGGCAAGGTCATCTTTGGGACGAAAATTCAGGTAGTTCTTGTAGTTTTCTGCAGCATCTTTCAAATAATTTCCAAGATAATAGCGAAACCCGTCTGCAAAATAGTGCTCAATATCCTCTGAGGACATATGAGATGCTTCTGCAGTTAGAAGCGCCTTTTTTGCGAACGCAGCTATCGTGCTGTTCGGATTGATGGCAATAATTCGTTTGAAATTTTCCTGTGCTTTTTCGTAATCACCTTTAAAGGCATAGATTTTTCCCAGGCCAAGGTAAGCACGGATTTCGGAAGGGTCAATACGAAGTGCTTCTTCAAACATCTGTATGGCGTAATCAAATTCACGCCGGACGCTATAAATGGCCCCCAGATTAAGATAGGCCATTTTATTGCCGGGTTTAAGGCTCAGGGACTTTTTAATATAGTCTTCAGCCGTTTCAAATTGGCGTAACTTAAGATAGGCTGATCCCAATATGAGAAGGGCTTTATAATGATCCGGAGCAATATCCGTTACCTTTTTCAGATAAACAACCGCATTTTTGTATTCTTTTTTTTCAAAGAAAACAATTCCAAGGCTGTACAAAACCGTTACATTCAGCGGTTCCTTTTGCAAAGCCTCTTGCCAGATAGAAATAGCCTCATCGTATTTTTTCTGTTTGTAAAAGACAAGAGCTTTTTGATTCAGATTCCGAACGGTTGTGTCCTTTTGCGTAAGATTATTCAATTTTTTCCAGCACTTCTTTTAATGTTTCAGGATAATCACCCAAATCAACCAACATTGATTCACCGGATCTTCGAATCTTGAATTCAATTTTATGATTATTCAGATTTTTTTCACCTATAATAATTTGCAGCGGCATCCCCAAAAGATCCGCATCCTTAAATTTGAATCCCGGCCCAACTTCTCTATCATCAAATAAGGCCGGTATCCCTGCTTCCTTGCAATGCCGATACACAGACTCCGCCTGGCGTGCCACCGTTTCACTTTTCATATTGATGGCAATAATATGTACCAGATAGGGTGCAAGTGACTTAGACCATGTAATTCCCTTATCATCTGAATTCTGTTCAATATGCGTGGCCAGAATTCTTTCTACACCAATCCCGTAGCTTCCCATAATAATGGGGATTTCTTTTCCGGATGGATCCAAAACGGTTGCCCCCATCGCCTTTGAATATTTTGTCCCCAATTTGAAAATATGTCCAATTTCAATGGCATTTACAATTCGCAAAGGGTGACCGCAATTCGGGCACTTCTCCCCTGCCTTAACCGTAGCTACATCGACAACGGCTTTTGTTTCGAAATCCCGCTCCGGGTCAATCCCCTTGATGTGATAATTATCCTTATTGGCTCCGGAAATAAATCCCCTTTGATTGACAATTGTTTTATCGACATAAATATCGATCCCCTTTAGTCCGACCGGCCCGATAAATCCTACATGAGCACCACCTGTAATGTCGACCACCTCTTCCTCGGTGGCCGGCCGAAACGTTGCACCAAATTTTGCCTGCATTTTGCTTTCATTCAGTTCATGATCACCTCGAATCAGAATGAGAACGGGGCGGCTTTCCACAATATAAAGAAGCGATTTTATCAGGTAATAATCGGGTACTTCAAGAAATTTAGACACTTCATCGATCGTACGAACATCTGGTGTAAACACTTCTTCGAGATGTGTTGACGGTTCATTGACAAAATCATTTAATTCCGATTGGGCTACTTCTAAATTGGCGGCATACCCACAGGAATCACAAAGGGCGATTGTATCTTCACCCACATCGGATTCGGCCATGAATTCCTGCGAACCGGAACCGCCCATTAGTCCACTGGAGGCACCCACGATGAAAAATTTGATCCCCGCCCGTGAAAAGATTTTTTTATAGGCTTCTTTGTGCAGCTCATAGCTTCGGTCCAGACCCTCCTGATTGTAATCGAGGCTGTATGAGTCCTTCATGATGAATTGACGCGCCCGGAGTACACCGGAACGAGGCCGTGGTTCATCCCTGAATTTATTTTGAATCTGATACCAAATTTGGGGAAGTTCTTTGTAAGATCGAATTTCGCCGCGGGCGTTGGCGCAGATGATTTCTTCATGGGTCGGAGCCAAAACCATTTCATGGCGTTTGCGGTCTTTAAGATGAAACATCTCATCGCCAAAGTCGCTTGCGCGTCCTGTTTCCTGCCAGATTTCAACCGGATTCAGGGCCGGCAA